>JAIRRG010000111.1 GCA_031256095.1 Desulfobulbaceae bacterium | reverse complement strand
CCGCGCCTGAACGCCGAGCAAAGCCTGGAAGTCGCCTTCCAGGTCGCCGATATGATTCGCAACCACTGATGGCATGGCCGGGGTGAGACGGCAAGAGAAGCCGTTTTTGCCTCACCCCGCTGTGGTGGCCGCAGATGCCGCCTGTCTGGCTAATTCCTCGCCGAATGACCGGGCGCGGCGGCACTCCTCGGGGAAAAGTTCCTTATGCCGCGCCATTTTTTTTGCCGGGTCCATCATCTCCATGGTGACTTTAGAATAATCGGCGAACTGGCAGGTATCATAGCAGGCGAAGGTGTGCGATGGGCCACCGAGAAAGCGCTCCAAGGATGCCCGCTGCCTGGCAAAATTGGCCGGATAGCCCATCTCCTGGGCTCGTTCCTCGTCAATGTTCATCGTGAAGACAGAGAGCGAGGGCATTTTCTTGGGAAAGAGCGAAGACGGCGGATTGCTGTAGACCAGGTAAGGGAAAAGCAGCCGCTCAACGAACGACTGGGTTTCACCGCTGATCATGCCAAAGTAGATGGGTGAGCCGATGACCAGGGCATCGACCTCGCTGGCGATGGCGGCCAGGAGTGGGCTGAGGCCATCTTTGGCGGCACAGCGCCCGTAGCTGGCTTTGCCCATCATCTTGCAGGCAAAGCAACTGCGGCAGCCTTGATAATTGAGGCCGTAGAGATGCACCAGCTCGGTTTCGGCCCCGGTCTGGGCGGCGCCGTCAAGAATGTTTTTCAGTAAGGTTGCGGTATTCCAATCTTTTCGTGGGCTGCCGTTGACGGCGACAATCTTCATGGCGCTCTCCATAAACGAGGTTTTGCATTTGCTGATTTGCTGCCGCAACAATTATAGAATGGTCAATACTATAGTGAATTCCCTGGACGGCAGCAACGCAGCCGTTTTTGCCTGTCGCCAGCAAGTACAGTGCTCCAAACCACCATGAGGAAAAAAGGGAGAACCGATTCACTCCCGGCTGTGCCGCTGAAAAAAGCACGTTAAAAAGCATCTCGGCAAAAGAAAAACGGAAAAGCTCATCCATAGCGGTAATTCCCTGACAAGATAAAAGAGAGAAAACAGCAAAATTTTCTTTTTCCATGACCGATCCATCTTTGCTTTTCGCCTTTGGGCGGCCCTTTTCACCGCTCTATTCTTTAGCCATGCGTCTGCGTGAGCGTGCCTATGCTCGCAATTTGTTTCGCCGCCACCAATTGCCGGTGCCGGTCATTTCCGTCGGCAATCTGGTCTTGGGCGGCAGCGGCAAGACGCCGACGGTGGCGGCCATTTGCCGTCATCTCTTGGCCAGAGGCGAAAAACCGGCGGTGATCAGCCGCGGCTATGGCGGTCAGGCCAGGGCGGCGGTCAATATCGTCTCCGACGGCGACAGCATTTTCCTTGACGCCCGCGCCGCTGGCGACGAGCCGTATATGCTGGCGACGATGCTGCCCGGGGTTGCCGTCTTGACCGGGCGGAAACGGATTTTCCCCTGCCAGCGGGCGGTGACCATGGGGCGGACGGTGTTGGTGCTTGATGACGGCTTTCAGCATCTGGCCATCCGCCGCGACCTGGATTTGGTGCTGTTCAACGCCACAAGCCTCGCCGGCAATAGCCGGGTTTTTCCTGGCGGCGAACTGCGCGAACCGGTGGCGGCCTTGCGTCGCGCCGACGCCTTTGTCCTGACCGGCGTCGATGGCGGCAACCGCGAGCGGGCCGGGCGCTTCGCTGCCCTTCTCAATAAACGTTTTCCCGACAAGCCCGTGTTCCAAAGTCAACACATGCTGGACACCTTCGTCGATCAGCGGGGCCAAGCGCTATCATTGCCAGCCACACCGCTGCTGGCCGTTTCCGCCATCGCCCACCCAGAGCGTTTTCACCATCTGCTCGCCGAGGCGGGCGTGGCGCTGGCCGGCCACCTGAATTTCCTTGACCACCACCGCTATCCGCCTGACGCCATCGAACACATCGCCCGTGAGGTGAAGAAGAAAGGGGCGACGGCTTTAATCGTCACGGAAAAAGACCGGGTCAAGCTGGCGGAGCGAGTTTTGCCCTGTCCCCTGTTCACGGCCCGGATCACCGCTGTTCTACCGCCGGAGTTATTGGCCCTGGCCGATGCCGCCGTGGCCACTTTCCCACACTGAAAAGCCACAGCACCGTCGCCGCTGTGTGCTTGCCGCCACGCCTGTGGCACCGCTTGCGGCCAACGCGCAAGCAGTAATCTATTTTATAATCATTTGATATTATTAAATAATTTTACATTTTTATCAAAATTGCCATTACTGGCCCGTTTTTTGCTTAGTCTTGGGTAAGATTCAATTTTTTTAACTCTTACCCTGGGATTTCTATGACCAGCCTGATGCCAGCGCCTCACCTTCAGCCGATCGCCAGATTGTTCACGGGGCCACGGCCATTTGCTGGAAACCGTTTGGCCTATCCGATGGAAACCCATCAGCAGACTCTGCGCCAGGCGATTCATTGCCAGGGCGTCGGCCTGCATTCCGGCAAAAATGTGCATCTGACCATTAAGCCAGCGCCGGTGGGCAGCGGTATCCGTTTTATCCGTACTGACCTGGGCGGTCAAAGTGTTGCCGCCCACATCGAAAAAGTCGTTGATACAACGCTGGCGACCACCTTGGGCGAAGGCGCCTGCACGGTCAGCACCACCGAACATGTACTGGCCGCCCTGCGCGGCTGCGGCATCGACAACGCCGACATCGAACTGGATGGCCCGGAAGTACCAATCATGGACGGCAGCGCCGCGCCGTTCTGCGCCCTGATCCGTGAAACCGGGTCACGCCGCCAGAACGAGCCGCGCATCGCCCTGCGTATTACCAAACCTATCCATTACAATGAAGGGGAAAAACGGCTGACCATTTTGCCCTTTGCCGGATTCGCCGTCTTCGAGGAAATTATCTTTGATGACGACATCATCCAGCGGCAACGTTGCTCCACCGTGCTGCGCGGCGATGATTTTCTCATCGATATCGCTCCAGCCCGCACCTTTGGCCGCGCCGAGGATGTTGAGTTTTTGTGGGCGCGGGGCCTGGCGCTCGGTGGTAGCCTTGATAATGTTGTTACCATTCATTGGGACCGGAAATCGGTGCTCAACGAAGGCGGCCTACGTTTTGACAACGAATTTGTCCGTCACAAGGTACTGGATCTGATTGGAGATCTGAGTCTGCTCGGTTTCCCGCTCCTGGGCCGGATCCGCGCCTTCAAGGTTGGCCACAGCCAGCATTTGGGTCTGATGAAAAAGATCGCCGCTTCCCCGGATTCGTGGGAACTGGTGCATCTGTTGCCCGGTGGCTTTCTCCGCCGCGCCGCTACTCAGGCTATGTAAAAGGACGGGCGGCAGCACTAGGCCATGCAGCCGGGGCGTGAAGCGCTCCGGTTTTTTTTATGATTTTTCGTTTGCCTTCCCAGTTTATGGCTCGCCAATTTTTCTCGGTCGCCCGCCACTGACCAGGCGGCGCGAAAAAACCGCCAGCGGCATCGCCCGCAAACAGCCATCCCTTCTCGTTTTTCTTGATGCTAAGCTGGCCAGTCCGGAAAGGCCGCCCGGTCGAGCATCGCCGCCAGGCCACCGCGCTCTTCCGGCGAGAATCCCATCACCTCGCGCCAGATTTCATCGCTTTCCATGCAAAAATACACACAGGTGTCGGGCGAAACGAATCGTTGTAATTCCTGGTAAATAAATTGATACAATTCGACCCGGTGGGGTCGAAAATAGCGGCGTATGCCGTCAAGACCGTCGATGAATTCGTGGCGATAGATGGCGGTTTGTGGGAAACGCGATAGGGCAATCTCTTTCAACGGCGGTGGAAAACGCAAGGCGCCCAGGGAAATCCAGGCGATGGCGGCGGCGGGCACGGCATTGAACAGAGCGGCGATGGTGTGCCGGTACCCTTCTTGCCAGCCAGGATAAAAAATCAGTGGGTCGAAGTGAAAGGCCAGCCGATAGCCCCAATCCGCGCACTTTCTGGCCGCCGCCAGGCGTTCGGCCAAGGTCGCCGCGCGCAGTTCCTGGCGCCGCATGACCTCCGGGCTATTAAGCGACCAGGCGATGGTGGTATGGCCGTTGTGTTCCAGATCGGCCAAATTATCCACCACCGCGCTTTTCGTTTTCAGCTCAAGCACGGCGTTATCATGCCGGGCGAAGAGAGGAACGAGTATCCGGCTCAGGTGCGTGATGCGATCGAGCGCCAACGAGTCGGTAAATTCGCCGCTGCCGACGCGCATTGGCTTGCCGCTGGCCAGAACCGCGGACAGCTCGGCCAGCAAATCAGAAGTATTGATAAAAACGCTGAGCCACGGCTGGTTTAGATAGCTTTGCAGAATGCAGTAGACGCAATCCATTGGGCAGTTAAAACCGGTGGCCAGCACATGGTAACCGCAGCAGCGGTACTCTTTCGTGCCTGGGCAGGGTTTGAAAAAACGGCCTTTGTAGCGGCGCAGGGCTAGGATTTTCTTGGCCGTCTTCCAGGTGGCATCTTCTTCCTGATGAAGTGGCGGTTCGTCGTCAGGAAAAACCGTCCAGGGCAGGGAGGCTCGCCCCAGAATTGCCTGGCAATAATCGTCAGCCAGGCACGATTCCTCGACGAGAATTCGCTCAATATAACGACAAGGGTCGGCCCACGACATGCGCTCTCCGAAGGATGAAAATTAAAAAGTGAGAGTATTTTTTTTATTCTGGCGCGGCTTTTCGCACATGCTGTATAATGCACCGCCGTTTTGTCGATCGATTATCAATTCTACCTATGTGTTTCTCCGGACGCCAGCCATGTCGGTGGATATTCTCCTCAACGCTCGCAATTATGAAACCCGCCTGGCTCTCGTCGAGCACGGCGTGCTCAGCGAGTTCCATATCCAGCGCCCCAGCGAAAAGGGGATGACCGGCAATATCTACAAGGGGAAGATTGTCCGGGTGTTGCCGGGGATGCAAGCGGCCTTCGTCGATATCGGCCTGGAGCGCACCGGTTTCCTCTATGTCGATGATGTCTATGTCGCCGAGGCCGGCCAGTTCCCTGACCCGTCAGAAGAGTCTCCACCAGTACACACCAGCGATCTGGAACAGGCAAACGATTTGCCGCCGAAACGCAGCCCGCAATTTCGCATTGAACGGATATTGGCCGAGGGCCAGACCATCCTCGTTCAGATCAACAAGGAGCCGATCGGCACCAAGGGGGCGCGGTTAACCTGCCACATCACACTACCTTGCCGCAACCTCGTTTTTTTGCCTTTGACAGATCATGTCGGCATCTCGCGCAAGATTGAAGACGAGGACATCCGCGCCCAGTTGCGCGACAAGATTATGGCTATCAGGCCGGAGGGCAGCGGTTTCATCGTCCGCACCGTCGCTGAAGGCGCCAGCCTTGACGAGCTGGAAGCCGATATGGAGTTTCTCCTCAACCTGTGGGAAGATGTGCGCCAGCGCGCCGAAACCGCGCCGACTTCATCCTTGATTTATGAAGATCTCGACATCACGTTGCGTTCCGTGCGCGACCTGTTTACGAGCGATGTGGACCGGCTGATCGTCGATTCGGCGCGGGCGCACGCGAAAATCGTCGCCTTTGCCCGTACCTGTGCACCGGCGCTGCTGAATTGCCTGAGCCTCTCTCAGGAGGCAGGGCAATCGCTAGCCGGTACCATGAATTCTCAGAACTGCCGGTACCGTATGTGTATGTATAACCTGTTCCGTCAGGAAGAGCTGTAACTGTGGTCTCAGCCCCGACCGGTGTCAACATGGCATCATTAAACACAATCGGATCTGCACTTTTCACAATCCTGAAGTTGGTAACCT
>JAIRRG010000039.1 GCA_031256095.1 Desulfobulbaceae bacterium | reverse complement strand
CTCCGTTTAGACGAAGCCGCCGCCATGGTTGGTGGCCAGTTGCGTGGCGATGGCGCCATCACTGTTTCCGGTTTCGCCTCCATCGAGGCGGCCGGGCCAGCCGACATGACCTTTCTCGCCCGCGCCAAAGACAGCCATCTGCTCGCCTCCTGCCGCGCCGCTTGCGTCTTGGTGCCGCCGGGCCTCAACGAGGCGCCGCTGCCGGTGATCGAAGTGGCCGACACCTATCTGGGCGTGGCTATTATCCATACCTATCTGCTGGCGCAACCTTTCGCTGCCAGCGGCGTTCACAAGACAGCGATTATCGGCGAGGACTGCCGTATCCCGCCAGAGGTCAGCATCGGCCCCAATGTCGTTCTTGGCGACCGCGTGCGGCTGGGGGCACGGACCCGCCTTGACGCCGGGGTTATCGTAGGCGACGATGTAACTGTCGGCGACGATTGCTGGCTCAAAGCGCATGTCACCGTCGCGCACACCACTCTCATCGGCAATCGCGTCATCGTCGATTCCGGCACGGTGATTGGCAGCGACGGCTACGGCTACACCCCAGACAACACGGGGTGTTTCCACAAACGGCCCCAGGTCGGCATCGTCCGCATTGAGGACGAGGTGGAAATCGGCGCCTGCTGCTGCATTGACCGCGCCACCTTCGGCGAGACCGTGATTGGCCATGGCACCAAGATCGACAATCTGGTGCAGATCGCCCACAATGTGGTCATTGGTGCCAATTCGCTTCTGATCGCCCAAGTGGCCATCGCCGGCTCGGCAACCCTAGGCCGTAACGTCATCATGGCCGGTGCCGCCAAGTCGAAGGGACATGTCCATATCGGCGACCGGGCGCAGGTGGCCGCCGCCAGCGCCGTTCACAGCAATGTACCGCCTGGCGCCCAAGTGGCCGGTGTACCGGCCATCGACGCCAGAAAGTGGCTGAAATCGAGCGCCATCTACCATCGTCTGCCAGAAATGTATGGCGAACTGAAAAAACTGCGCGCCGAGGTGACGGCGCTCAAAGCGGCGCTGCCGGCGGCACCCAACTCGGATGGAGGAGACAATGACTGAAACGACCAGTTTGGGCGGTCTTGACATCAAGGCCATCCTTGATCTGATCCCACACCGCTATCCTTTTGTTATGGTTGACCGCATTTTGTCGGTGGAACAGGGAAAAAACATCACGGGATTGAAAAACGTTTCCATGGGCGAGCCATACTTCCAGGGGCATTTTCCCAGCCAGCCGGTAATGCCAGGCGTCCTGATGCTTGAGGGCCTGGCCCAGGTTGGTTGCATCCTCGAGTATCTGTCGAAGCCGCAAAATGCCGGCAGGCTGGCCTTTTTCGCTGGCATCGACCACGCCCGCTTCCGTAAGCCGGTTGTGCCTGGCGACCAGTTGATTTACAAACTTACTTTGCTCAAAGAAAAACGCGCCATCCGGATCATGGACGCCAAGGCCTATGTCAATGACGCCCTGGTTGCCGAGGCGGAACTGATGGCCTCATTTACCTGATACGCCGACAAACGCGGCCCACCGCTTATCTCATCAAGGAATAATCCATGCCCATTCATCCTACCGCCATCATTGACAAAACGGCGCAACTGGACAGCACGGTTGAAGTCGGCCCCTACGCCGTCATCGGAGCACATGTCCACATCGGCGCCGACAGCGTCGTCGACGCCCACGCCTCGGTGAAAGGCCCGGCCTTCATCGGCAAGCGTAATATCATCTCGTCGTTCGCGGCGGTGGGCGGCGATCCTCAGGATATCAGCTACAAGGGCGAAGCCACCGAGCTGCATATCGGCGACGACAACAAGATCCGCGAATACGCCACCCTCCAGCGCGGCACCCTGAAAGGGAATGGTAAAACGGTGATAGGCAGCAACAACCTGTTCATGGCCTATAGCCACGTCGCCCACGACTGCCACATCGGCGACCATGTGATCATGGCCAATGTCGCCACCCTGGCCGGTCATGTCGAGATCGAAGACCACGCCACCTTGGGCGGCCTGGTGGCCGTCCAGCAGTTCTGCCGCATTGGCGCCTACTGCTACCTCGGCGGCATGAGCGGCATCAATCTCGACGTGCCGCCCTATATGCTGCTTGAAGGCACCCGCAACCAACTGCGTATCGTCGGCCTGAATCGCGTTGGTCTGAAACGCAACGGTTTCAGCAAAGAGACCATGGCTCAGATCGACAAGGTGTACCGGATCCTCTTCCGCTCGCCGGAGCTTTTGCTGCGAGAGGCGCTGAAAGAGGCGAGGAATGCCGCCGGGGATTGCCCGGAAGCCTTGCATCTTATTGATTTTATAAAAGATTCATCAATCGGTGTCGCGCGGCGCGTCATGGAGAAGGATTGAGCGCCGAGATGATTGAAACAGCCGCTTCTTCCCACATCGGCGTCATCGCCGGCGGTGGTCAATTTCCCCTGCTTTTCATTGAGGCGGCGAAAAAGGCGGGCCGGGGCGTGGCCTTGGTCGCCCATGTTGGCGAAACGCCTCCGGAAACCGCCGCCCTGGCCGATCTGTCCTGTTGGGTAAAGCTGGGGCAGTTTGGCAAGATGTTGGATTTTTTCCAGACGCACGGCATCACCGAGACCGTTTTGCTTGGCGCCATCACGAAAACGAAAATTTTCACCAACGTTTTCCCGGACCTGCGCGGTCTCGCCCTGTGGAACGAAATGCGCGTCCACCAAGACGACCACATCCTGCGGGCGGTGGCCCGTGCCCTGGCCAAAGAGGGCATTACGGTCAGGGAATCGACCATGTATCTGCAGCATCTGCTCTTTCCGACCGGCGTCCTCGGCAAGAAGCGGCCTAGCTCCGAGCAGCGCGACGACATCGCCTTCGGTTTTCGCAAAGCGCGGGCCATAGGCGAACTGGATATTGGTCAATGCGTGGTCGTGCGCGACCGCGCCGTGCTGGCGGTCGAAGCCATTGAGGGCACTGACGCCACAATCAGACGTGGCGGCCAGTTGGCCAAAGAAAAGGCAGTGGTGATTAAAGTGAAAAAGCCGGGCCAGGATTTCCGCTTCGACCTGCCGGCCACTGGCTCCAGCACCATCCAGACTTTAGCCGAGGTCAAAGGCGCGGTCCTGGCCGTCGAGGCCGGGCAGTCGCTGATCTTCGACCGCGACGAAATGATCGCGCAGGCCGACAAGGCTGGCATCGTCCTGGTCGGCGTCGAAGAGCGGGCCGACGGCAGCCTGAATTACTAAATCAATTATGCAGGCCATGATCCTGGCCGCCGGTTTCGGCACCCGTCTGCTGCCGCATTCAGCGCTGCGGCCCAAAGCGTTGTTCCCGGTTCTTAATAAGCCGTTGCTGTTAGCCACCATCGACCGCCTGCGCCGGGCCGGCTTCGATCATATTATCGTCAACGCCCACCACCTGCGGCGGCAAATCGGCGGCGCCTTGGCCGGACTGCCCGGCGTTACCGTTATCGAAGAAAGCGACATCCTCGGCACTGGCGGCGGCCTGCGCGGCGCTCTGCCTTTGCTGCGCCCGGAACCGCTCTTGGTCAGCAACGGCGATATTTATCATCTCATTGATTTTGCTGATATTTATGAACAGCATTGTCGCGCCGCCGTGCCTGTGACCATGGTCATGCACGATTTTCCCCGTTTCAACAAAGTGTCGGTGACGGCGGGGCGCGTCGCCGCTTTCGATGGACCAAAGGAGCACGGCAAGCTGGCCTTCACCGGCTTGCACGTCATCGAACCAGAAATGCTGCGTGACATTGAAGTCGGCGTTTTTTCGTCAATAATCGACCACTACCGCCAGCTGCGGCGCCAGGGTGTTGCCATCCGCTGCCATGACGTCACCGGCATCTTCTGGAGCGATATGGGCACGGAGGCCGACTATCTGGCGCTGCATGCCGGTCTGTTGCGCCGGGAAATCCCCTGCTGGCCGGAACTGGGGTTGCCGGAAGGCCGACAACTGATTGATCGGCGGGCGGCCATTGCCGAAACTTGCCGCCTCGACGGCTGGCTGGCCATCGGCGCGGCGGAAATCAGCGGCGATGCGGTGCTGGCACGGGCGGTGGTCTGGGATGGCGTCACTATTGACAGTGGCCTCTGGCGCGACCGTCTTATTGCCCGTAGCCCGCAAAAGGAAGGGCCATGAACAAAAATCAGCCGCTCAACTGGCACAAAACCGCCACCCACTTGACTCGGCTGGCTGGTTTTGCCGCCGATGGCCTGGCACTGGAATCGGTCGCCGCCGATGGTTCAATGCGAGTCTTTTTCCGACTGCGCTTTGCCGATGGCCGTCGCGCCATTTTGGTTGCGCCCGGCGAGGTTAGCACCGCGGCACGAAAAGAGGCTTGGGCCTCATGGCTGATTGGGCGGCACTTGGCAGCGTGTGGCGCACCGACGCCAACTTTATACGCCTTCGATGAAAGCAGCCTGGCGCTGTTATGCGAAGATTTTGGCAGCATACAGCTTTTCACGGTGGCACGGACGCTTAATCCAAACGATCCCGACGACCGCGAAAAGCTTCTCGCCTTGTACCGGCAAACCATTAGCGCCCTGCTGACCATGCAGTTTCAGGCGGCGACAGACTTTGACCCTAACTGGTGCTGCGATACACCAGTCTATGACAAAAAATTGATGCTTGAGCGCGAATCCGGCTACTTTTTACGAGCCTTGTGGCGGGATTTGCTGGGTCAGGAAGAGCCGGCAGCCTTGGCTGAGGAATTCCACCGCCTCGCCGACATTGCCACCGAGGCGCCCGCCATTTTTTTCCTGCATCGCGATTTTCAATCACGCAACATCATGATCCATGAGGGCAGGCCGCGTTTTATCGATTATCAGGGCGGGCGGCTGGGACCACTCGGCTATGACCTGGCTTCGCTTTTAATCGATCCATACGTTGGGCTTGATCAGACGATGCGGGAAGAGTTGCTGCGGTTTTACCTGACTGAACTGCAAAAACGGATGCCGGTTGATGAAGAACTTTTCCGCCGCCACTTCCT
>JAIRRG010000029.1 GCA_031256095.1 Desulfobulbaceae bacterium | reverse complement strand
CCAATTTCCAGGAAGTGCGGCATCTCGTCGAGCGGTACGTTTTCCCCCGCCCCACGCGGATAACGTACCGCCGCTGGCTGGTTGGCATTGACGGCGGTGAACAGCATGTGCCGCAGCTCGTTTTCATTCTTCGGGGCCATGACAATCAAATCGGGCACAGCGCGCAGCAAGGGTAAATCGAAGACGCCGTGATGGGTTGGGCCGTCGTCGCCAACGATGCCAGCGCGGTCAATGGCAAAGGTCACGGGCAACTTTTGCAGGCAGACATCGTGGATCACCTGATCGATCGCTCGTTGCAGAAATGTCGAATAGACAGCCACCACCGGGCGTATTCCCTCGCTGGCCAGACCGGCGGCAAAGGTAACGGCATGCTGCTCAGCGATGCCGACATCGAAAAAACGGTCGGGAAAGGCGGCGGCGAAAGCGCCCAGGCCGGTGCCTTGGGTCATGGCGGCGGTGATGGTGACAATGCGCTCATCCTCCCTCGCCATCTCGGTGATGGTATCGCCGAAAACTTTCGTGTAACTGGGCACGACGGATTCTTGCTCAGGCAGGCCGCTGGTGACATCGAACGGGCCGATGCCATGGAACAGACCCGGTTTGCCTTCGGCGGGAGGATAGCCTTTGCCTTTGGTGGTCAGGACATGCACAACCACCGGCCCTTGGGCCGTGTCACGCACCGTTTCCAAAGTCGGAATCAAGGCGTCGAGATCGTGACCAGGGATCGGGCCGATGTAGTCGAATTTCAGGGCCTGAAAAAGCATCCCCGGTGTGAAAAAGCAGCGGATTGATTCTTCACTTTTTTTCAGAAGATTCAGGATGTTTTCGCCTAAAGTCGACAATTCAAGCAACTTTTCCTCAAGGTGTTGCTTGACGCGGCGCATGGTGCGGCCGCTCAGTTTGCGGCTGAGAAAACTTGAGACCGCGCCGACATTCGGCGAAATCGACATCTCGTTGTCATTGACGATGACTATCAGCCTGGCGTCGAGATGCCCAGCCTGATTAAGGGCCTCAAAGGCCATGCCGCCGGTCAGGGCGCCGTCGCCAATCACGGCAATGGCCCGGTTGCGCCGGCCTTGCAGCGAGGTGGCCATCGACATGCCAAGGGCCGCTGAGATTGAAGTTGAACTGTGGCCGCTGACAAATGGGTCGTAATCGCACTCGTCAGGCCTGGGAAAGCCGCTCAGGCCGTGGTACTGGCGCAAGGTGGCGAAACGCCATTTGCGCCCAGTGATGAGTTTGTGGGCGTAGGATTGGTGGCCGACATCCCAAATTAGCCGGTCTTCCGGCGTGTTGAACACCTTATGCAGCGCCAGCGTCAGCTCGACAACACCGAGGCTTGGCGCCAAATGGCCGCCGGTTCGCGACACGGTATTTATGATCACCTGGCGAATATCATCAGCCAAGGCGCGCAGATCGTCCATCGACAGGTCGCGAATGTCATCGGGCGAGGAAATGGTGGCCAGTAGTGGCGGCATTCTATCCGTAGAGTCAGGCATATCGGTATATGGTCAATGGGAAAGCGGTTTTGGCAATAATTTGGATGTACAACAATATCCCGGCCATTGCAATTGTTGCAATTGGTTTGGCTGGCAAATTTTTCACCCACGCCTTTTCCTGGAACAAGTTTTGCCAAGATTGCTCAGCCTTGCGCCACGAAACCGAGAAGTTCAGTCTTGTATTTGATGACGTTTTGATTCAAACTAGCCTTGTGGAATCATCCACAGGCATGGTGCACGGTTTGATGGCTATTCTATTCTTCGATCAAGGTGGTATACCTGTGGTCGGCAAGGGCAATTTCATGCCGAATCAAAGCCGCCTCTAATAGGATAGTTTTCAAGATTCTCTTTTTTCCACTAAACCGACTCGGTGGTTGGTTGTGAGCCGGGCGGCATTTCCTTCATTTTCTCTGGACATCCGATGAAAAAAGTTTTCCGCATTCTTCTCAAAATTTTTGCCGCTCTTGGACACCTGGTCACAGTGCTGCGCGCCACCTTATCGTTGCTGATTTTCGCCATTGTCGTGGCGCTGGTTATTACTCTTTGTCTCGTCGACCATCAACGCCCCATCGACAGCGGCACCATTTTGACCCTCAAGCTGCAAGGCAATATTAGCGAAGAAAAGCGCGCCAACCCACCGTTTGCCGGATTGGTGCGAGAAATGGCGGCGGACGATGAAGAAAGCGGCGATATTGTCCTGCAAGATGTCATCGATGTCATCGACGCCGCGGCAAAAGATAGGAAAATCGCCGCCATTGTCCTCAAAACATCAAACCTTGGTAACGCCGGCATTGATCAATTGCATCGAATTGGCCTAGCCTTGGAATCATTCAAAAAAACGGGGCGTCAGGTAATCGCCGCCGACGACTGGTATAGTCAGAAGCAATACTATCTGGCTTCCTTCGCCGATACCGTCATCGTCAATCCAATGGGTACAGTTATGCTGCATGGATTTGGCAGCTATCCCCTGTATTTTCAAGAAGCTTTGGAAAAATTGCGCATCCATTTTCATGTCTTCAAAGTCGGCACCTACAAATCGGCCACCGAACCGTTGACGCGAAACGATATGTCCGACGAAGCACGACGGCAAGATAAAGAATGGTTATCATCGCTGTGGCAAACATTTAGCGGCGAAATTGAGCAGCGGCGCGGCCTGCCCCAAGGGGGCTTGCAAAGTTTCATCGACCAGATGGCGGTAACAATGCGCGTCGCCAAAGGTGACGCCGCAAAAATGGCCAAGGACGCCAAATTGGCCGATAAAATTTTTACGCGAGAAGAGACGCTTGCCTATCTGAAAAAGCTCGGCAACCTGACAGCGGATGGCGAACTAAAAAGCGTATCATTCAAAGAATACTTGTCCCGTCTGATTCTATCCTATCAGAAACAGGATGACCAGCCAGGACAGATTGGTATTATCGTCGCCGAAGGGCAAATCGTTGCCGGACGACGGGCGCAGAAGGGCATCGCTTGCGACGCGCTGGCGGCAACCATTCGCAGCGCGAGGAAAAACAACAACATCCGTGCCGTTGTCCTGCGCATCAATTCCGGCGGTGGCTCGGCCTTTGCCTCGGAGATCATCCGGCAGGAGCTTTTGCAATTGCGCAAAAGCGGTAAAAAATTGCTCGTCTCGATGGGGCCAGTGGCCGCTTCCGGCGCCTACTGGCTGGCCGCTGACGCTGATCAAATCTGGGCGGCGCCAACTACCCTCACCGGCTCAATCGGCATTTTCGGTGCGGTTCCCACTTTCGAAGACAGCCTGGCCGCTTTGGGCGTCCATAGTGACGGCGTTGGCACCAGTGATCTGGCCGCCGGACTGAACCTCACGAGGGAATTACCGCCAGTCCTGGCCGAATCCATCCAATTGTCGGTGGAAAATGGCTACCGCCGTTTTATCGATATTGTTGCCGAGGGCAGGAAAATGACGCCCGCCGCCGTTGAAGGGATTGCTGAAGGCCGGGTATATAGTGGCCGCGATGCCCAGAAACTGGGGCTGGTTGACAAACTGGGCGGCCTTGACGAAGCCATCGCCGCCGCCGCGGATATGTGTGGTCTGAAACAATACCGGGCCGTATATATCAAACAAAAAACGTCAATACGCCAGCAGTTCTTGGCGCTTTTCCATGCCTATGAGACGGGCGATATCGCCGCGATTTTAGGGTGGTTCACCGATTCTCCGGCGCTTGCCGCCGTTTTTGGTCCCAACCAGCCTTTGGCGCTTGACGATCCCAACCATTGTTATGCTCTGACTCTCGCCAGCTCGCCGCTACGCTGAAGCGGGCAAGGCTAGCCAATTCTATAAAAATAAATTGATATTTTGTTCTGTATTGTAGAACAAAACAATAGTGATTAAGTCCTTGCCCATCAGGGAAAAATCTGCTAAGTATTTGTGAAGTTACCCTGCGTTGAAGGGGGGCGAAACCATCAAAAAGTGAGGGATTCAGATTCATAATCGGGTGCGGTGGTTACCAGGCCGTCGGACCCATATCATCAATCCAGGTGCATTCGGGATGAAAACAATTGACCTCGCGTCATCCAACCGGAGTTTTGTCCAGCAGGTTGAAGAAGAGAGCGGGCAGGATGTCTCACGATGTTACCAATGTGGTAACTGCACAGCGGGATGTCCGATGGATTTCGCCTATGACCTGTCCGTTAACCGTATCATGCGTCTAATCCAACTGGGACAAAAAGACGCGGTGTTGACCAGCAAATCCCTGGCCTATTGCATCACCTGCGAAACTTGCACGGCGCGCTGTCCAAACAACATCGCCGTAGCCACCATTATGGATGTTTGCCGACACATAGCCAGGCGAGAAGGCAAACTCTCCGTGTGGCCGGTGCGGGCATTCGCCGGTTCCTTCCTGAAAACGGTGGAGATGTTCGGCAGAGCCTACGAGGCCGGGTT
>JAIRRG010000010.1 GCA_031256095.1 Desulfobulbaceae bacterium | reverse complement strand
CGGAAGTTAAGCTCTTCAGCGCCGATGGTACTGCATGGGAGACTGTGTGGGAGAGTAGGTCGCCGCCGGCCCTTTCTCTTTTCTTTAAGCCCCTCCTGGAGAAATCCCACGAGGGGCTTTTTGTTTTTATTGGAATAATCTAAGCTCGCCAGTATTCTGCTCATTCATATGTCGGGCGTCACTGCCAGCTCCCAGCGGAATGAAAAAAAGAGAGGAGAAGTCTTGTGAGGTTTCAAAAGTTCTTATTGGGCATAGTGTCTATAATTGCCTGTTTCTTAATGACCTCATCATGTTCGCAATCTCCTCCTCCCGGCCCAGATGAAGATATTATCGAAATTGATGTCTTACAAAGCATACCTCCTTATAATCTTGGGTTCTTCGGTGGCCGTTCAATTCAAAAAATAAAAATAGAGAAAATCGTCATAGAAAAACGCGGAGGATGGAGCGATAACCGTGGAAAGCATCACACTGTCTGGTTCACCGTATCGTATATCGACGATTTTGGCGGCTCTCATGAACAAAAAATGGTTATCACTTATTTTTTGTCTAAAGAAAATTTTTTTGATCAAGGAGTGTGGCGGGTCAGCTCTTTGGCAACACGCGAAATCTCCGATAGAGGTTTCTGGTATTAATCAGCCGCGCAGTTTATCTATCATATTTCTTCTGATGACTCATTTTTACTCTATCTCTGCTCTTAAATCGTCAGGATTTACGGTGGTCATAGCGAAGAGGTCACACCCGTTCCCTTTCCGAACACGGAAGTTAAGCTCTTCAGCGCCGATGGTACTGCATGGGAGACTGTATGGGAGAGTAGGTCGCCGCCGGTCCTTTCTCAGCCCCTCCTGGAGAAATCCCACGAGGGGCTTCCTTTATTTACCAACTCTTTCCCTAGAATTTTTATGTCAGGAGTGTAAAATGGTTCAGTGGTGAAGACCGCCTGCCACTGTGGACAGGCGGCTAACCATATCCTATCTATTTGGAGGGAATCATGAAAAGAACCGCCCACTTGCTGCTGGCCGCCTGCTTGATGTTTGCTGTGATGCTCAGCGCCGGAAGCGCTCTGGCCGCCAATGCTGCCGTCACGCCGGCAACGACTCCGGTAACAACCGCACCCGTCGCCACTCAGGCAGCGCCTAGCCAAAAAGTTGGCCAGCCTGGCCCTAGCCAGAAAACCGGTCAGACGATTAACCTGAATACCGCCGATGCCAACCAACTCACCCAGGTTCGGGGCATTGGTAAGGTCACTGCCGCCGCCATCATTGAAAAAAGAAATGCACTCGGTGGCAGATTCACCTCCGTTGACCAGCTCCTTCAGGTAAAAGGCATCGGCCAGAAAAAACTCGAAAAAATCAAACCCCAAGTCTCGCTCTAATACCGCAAAAACAAAACTGGCGGGATCATCTCCCGCCAGTCTCATCCATACCAAATACCGCGCCAAAACCTATCGGATGGTCTCATTGCCCTCTGGCCGCTCGCCCAAATGCATGCTGCGGCGGTGTCAAGAGTTTCCTCTCAGTCCTTTTTCGGCAATTGATCCAGATACCATTGGACTGGTTCCAGCATTTCAAAGCCATGTTCCATGAGCTTTTTCTTCACCTGCCTGACGTTGTTGGTCAGTAGATAGGGGAAGAATGCCTTTTTGTCCTTTTGTAGGCCCCGGGCTACCAGGATGCTGCCGGTAGAAATCCCTTCGTCGCTGATGATATCGACGATCTTTTTGATCTGGCCCTGCTGATTGGGGGCGAGGATGCACAAAAGCGTGCCCGGCTGGTCGATGCCCATCACCTCGATGAAAGCATTCAGCATATCCCCTCCTGAGACAACTCCCCGCAAGAAGCCGTTTTCATCGACCACCGGCAAGGCGCCAACCCGGTGCCGTTGCATCAGTAACAACACATCCTGGAAGGTGTTAAAGGGGTAGACGCAAACCGGATTTCTGGTCATTATTGAGGATACCGGCTTATGCAGCACCGCGGCGGCCTCCTCCCGATAGGATGAATCGGCGTTTAGCAGATCTGAGGGCAAAGCGCTGCGCATGTCGCGGTCCGAGACGATGCCCACAAGTTTGCCTGCCGCGTCGGTTATCGGCAGATGGTTGACCCGCTTTTCCCGCATCAGATCACGGGCCTCGCCGACGGTCATTGCCTGCTCCCCGTGAATCAGTGTCTTGCTCATCTGATTGAAAACAAACATAAATCCTCCCTTGTCGAAAAAAACAATAAATCGGCAATTACCGCAGACCGGCCAGATATTTAATGTGGTTGGTCACGAGCAGCGGCAGGATGTCAAGCTGGTAGCCGCCTTCCAGTATCGAAACAAGCCGCCCGCCGCATAGCTGTGCCCCCAAGTCGATAAGTAGGCGGGAAACATAATCGTAACCTTCGGTGGAAAGATTAACGCCGGACATCAAATCCTGCCTGTGGGCGTCGAAGCCAGCGGATAGCAAAAGAAATTGCGGTTGAAAGGCGCTCATTGCTGGCAAGAGCTCCTCGGTCAGGCGTTTGCGGTATTCTTCATCGCCTCGTCCCGGTAACACCGGTGAATTTTTCGTAAACCCTTCACCCTCGCCGATGCCAATATCGAAATCACGACCAGTGCCGGGATAAGCAAACGATGGGTGCTCGTGAATTGAGTAGTAAAAAACCGTTGGATCTTGCTCAAAAATATGTTGGGTGCCGTTGCCATGGTGGACATCGAAATCGATGATACCAATCCGCTGAATCTTCCAGTTTTCCTGAAGATAACGGGCAGCGATGGCCACATTGTTCAAATAGCAAAATCCCATGGCCCGGTCGGATTCGGCGTGATGGCCGGGTGGACGCACAGCGCAAAATGCATTGTCGACTTCCCCCGCCATCACCGCGTCCACCGCCTTAAGGATACCGCCGACAGCCAGTATCGCCACATCGTAGGTATCATAGCAGATACGGTTTTCGTCGTGGTCGAGGCTGGGCATCCCGAAGGCGCAGGTTTCTTCAAAACGCAGCATGTAGCGGATATGATGCACCGCCTCAATCCATCGCTGTTTTGCCTTTTCAGCTTTGATCGGCACAAGCTGCTCCATGAGGCCGGACTGTTCCATGGCCGCGATAATAACGCGCAGGCGGTCCGGGCATTCCGGATGATCCTCGCCTGTTTCATGGAGGAGAAAACGTGGGTCGTAGAGGAAACCTGTTCGCCGCATGACACGACTCCGGTAAAAATATGTTGAACGGCGGGCCTTGTGGTCGGCCCGCTGCCAGTTTTCGCTAAACTCGTCACAACCCCCATTCAGATTAGCACTGCTTGTGTATCAATGCTATTTAATTTGGTAATAGGCGCACTATAAGCGCCTTTTGCTAGGATAAAAAATATTCACCTGAATTTTGTGGGCTATATCGGTATTGCCGCATGGTATTTAGGAGTAATTTGGGTAAAATGAGGGGTGATTCCCACGGCAAAAAAGTCCCTTCATCGCCAAACTTTTCCAGAAGACGCGCCATGAAGATTGTTGTTGTCGACGATAATGCCCATTGCAGCGATGACATTTGTTCGGAATGTATAGACTAGTATTATCGATAATTCCGATTTCTCGTTTTTCCCCATCGGCGCGGCCTGCTTGACTTTCGCCGCCGGCGGTCTCACTGTGACGGCATCATTTTCTACGGGAGGCCACGATGAGCGCATCAGAACAAACAGGGATCCAGGAAGCATTGATTTATCTCAGCCGCTGTGCCAAGGGTGCGGGCTGAGCCGGCAAGTTGGCGCCCGGGGACCTGGCGCGTGTACTACAAGGGCTTGATTTTCCAAGAAGTCCAGAGGTGTTGATTGCAGCCGATAACAACGACGACGCTGGCGTCTATCGGATTTCACCCGAGCTGGCGCTGATTCAGACGGTGGATTTCTTCACGCCGGTGGTTGATGACCCCTATGACTTTGGCCGCATCGCCGCCGCCAACGCCCTTTCCGATGTCTACGCCATGGGTGGGACGCCGAAGATGGCCATGAATATCGTCGCCTTCCCGATGGCAAAATTGGGCGCTTCGGTGCTGCGGGCGGTGCTGGCCGGCGGCGCCGCCAAACTGCGCGAGGCTGGGGCGGTGCTTTTGGGCGGTCACAGTGTTGAGGATGATGAAATCAAATTCGGCATGGCCGTCACCGGCTTTGTTGATCCGGCGAAAATCCTGGCTAATCAGGGTCTTAAACAAGGCGATAGGCTGGTTCTGACCAAACCACTCGGCACCGGCATCATCAGTACGGCACTCAAAGCCGGCCTGGCCTCGCCGGCAACGGTAAAGACCGTGACCGAGCAGATGGCTGCGCTCAACAAAACGGCGGCGGAGATTTTGAGCACTTTCCCGGTTTCAGCCTGCACCGACGTCACAGGCTTTGGCCTGCTCGGCCATCTCTGCGAGATGGTTGCCGGCACCGGCCGGCATGTGGTGGTCAATAGCGGCGCCGTGCCAGTGATGGCCGAAGCCAAAGAATTGGCGGCAATTGGTCTGGTGCCGGCGGGCAGCCACAACAACCGGAAATTTCGGGAAAATATGGTGATGCTGCCAGCGGGCTTCGATCCGGTTGTCCGTGACATCCTCTTTGACCCGCAGACCTCCGGCGGTCTGCTCTTTGGCTGTGGCGGCAAGATGGCGGCGGAATTGTGCCGCCGTTTGCAAGACGCGGCTGTTCTGGCTGCGGACATTGGTTGGGTTGAAGACGGCCCGGAAGGTATTGTCGTCCGATAAATAAAGGAATTATCATGGTGGAAATCGACGCGCGCGGTCTGGCCTGCCCAGCTCCGCTGTTGCTGGTAAAAGAAATGCTCGAACAACATCAGCCCGGCGAGGTGCTGGTGTGGGTCGATAATGAAGCGGCGCGGGAAAATGTCAGCCGCTTCCTGGCCAGCCGAGGTTTCTCGGCAACAAGCGAAGGTGAGGGCCGGGACATCCGCATTCAGGCTGTCAAAAACGGTGAGACCGTCAGCCCGCCGTCAGCGCCGGCCAGCGCCCGGAAAATCATGGTTTTAATTGGATCGGAAACAATCGGCGCTGGCGACGCGGAATTGGGCGGTAAACTGATGGTCAGCTTCATCAAAACCTTGAAAGAAATGGGTGATGATCTGTGGCGCCTGGTCTTTATTAATAGCGGCGTAAAACTGGCGCTGGCAGCTTCGCCGGTACTGGCCGACCTGCGGGCCTACGAGGAAAATGGCCTAACTATTCTTGCCTGCGGAACCTGTCTCGGTCATTATGGCCTGACCGATCAAAAACAGTGCGGCCAGACCACCAATATGCTCGATATTGTCACCGCTATGCAACTGGCCGACAAGGTGATCAACTTTGGCTAAACCAGACGAAGAAGCTGGCGGACAAGGGGCGGAGGCGTTTGCCGAGGGGCTTGCCGAGGCGCTGAACCCAGAGCAGCGACGGGCGATGCTGGCCACCGAAGGGGCGGTGCGCGTTATCGCTGGGCCAGGCACGGGCAAGACGCGGACGCTCACCGCCCGTTTTTGTTATCTTGCCGATACCTTGGGCGTTGCCTCGCAAAATATCCTCTGCGCCACTTTTACCAACCGGGCTGCGGGCGAGATGAAAAGCCGCATCCGCGGCGTCTTGGGTGACCTCGATCTCGGTTTGATCTGCACTTCCACGCCTTCTGTGTGCGGCTGTTAAAAGAAGATATCCACGTTTTGCATTACCCGGCCAACTTCATCATCCTTGACGTCGAAGATCAAAAGCAGATTTTGCTGAAAATTTTTGAGGAGATGAGGCTGTCACTGCGGCAGGTCACGATCAAACAGACGCTTGACGAGGTGTTGGAGGCGAAGAAACTTTTCGCCATCACCTACATCGATGATATCCTGGCCTTGGGCAACGAAGCCCTGCGGGCGAAAATCCAGGCGGCAAAAGAACGCGACGAGGAAATCTTCCTACGCTACCTCTACGAACAAAAGAAATATTTTGGCTATGATTTCAATGATCTGATCAACTTCACCGTTTATATTCTTGAAAATTTTCCAGCCATCCGCGCCAAGTGGCAGGAGCGGATGCAGTATGTAATGGTCGATGAATTCCAGGATGTCAGCCGCCGGCAGTACTACCTGGCACAACTGCTCGCTGGCAAACACGGCAACCTCTTCATCGTCGGCGACCCGGATCAAACCATCTATTCTTGGCGAGGCTCACATGCCCGCCTCTTCCTCGATTTTGACAAGATTTACCCGCATTCGATAACCATTTCTCTAACCATAAATTATCGCTCACGACCGGAGATTCTCACGGCGGCGGCAACGCTGATTGCCAAAAACAGCGACCATTTCCCAAACCTTCTTCAGACCATGCGTGAGCATGGGCCGAAGCCTTTGTATTATCATGCTAAAAGCGATAAAGCTGAAGCCCAGTGGATTGTCGGGCAAATTGCCGCCTTGTGCGCCGCCGAGGCTTCGCCCGCTTCGGTGGCCGTGCTCTACCGCGCCCATTATCTGAGCCGGGTGCTGGAAGACCAGTTTGCCGCCAAGGGCCTTCCTTACGTGGTTTATGGCGGTGTTGCCTTTTACGGACGCCGCGAGATAAAGGATATTTTGAGTTATATGCGCATGGTGACCAGCGGCGACGACCTGGCCTTTGTCCGCAGCATCAAGACGCCAGGCCGCCGTATCGGGAAAAAGAAGCTGGAATTTCTACAAAACCATGCCGAGACTAAGGGAATTTCGCTATACGCTGCCTTGCAGGAAAATCTCGACGCGCCGCTTTTTGCCGCCACCGGGGCAGCGGCCTATGTCGCGGTTATCGAGGAGGCGCGGAGATGGGCGCGGCCCGGTGGCCCACCGATGGGCGAAATTTTGCAGATGCCGTCCGTGTCTTTGCCGGGCCGGTGTTGACGCAGCGGGATAGTCGCCGGAAGTATGGCGAGCCTCGTTTCGTCACCCTTGGGGTGTTAAAAGCGCGGCTCGTTGTTCTGGTTTGGACACCCCGCGACGGCAAACGTCGTATTATCAGCATGAGGTATGCCAATGACAACGAAAAAGACCGCTTCGAAAAGTTCTTGGGTTGATCCCGACGATGCGCCAGAATTGACCGGCGAGTTCTTTGCCAGTGCCACGCCGTCCATCGGCGGGCAAGAGGTGACACTTGAAGAGTTCAAAGCCAGCGCCAAGAAGGCATTGCGTGGCAGGCCAAAGGGCAGCGGGGTTAAGCGGTCAACGACTGTCCGTTTTGACGATGATGTCCTGGCCGCTTTCAAGAGCATGGGTAAGGGCTGGCAGACACGCATGAATGACGCCTTGCGCGACTGGGTAAAAGCAAACAGGTGAAGGTGGACGGGTAGAAGCCCAGCCGCTACGCCCTAGCCATCCACCTTCACCCGCCGCGTTATAAATCGCTTTTTCCCATTTATGCCCCAGTGCCGCGTTGTTTGTTCTCTTTGCCCCGCCTGCCGCTGCAAATTTCAACAAATAAGGGCATCCTCGCTGTGGGCGGGATATGTCCCTTGCTTGCAGGATGAGCATGAGCTGTTCTTCGCTCATAGCGGCCATATCCAGCACCTTCACCGGCCCGCCATTCTGGCCGGTAATCTCGTGGCGTTCGAGAAAATCACCTTCGGATTTGCCCAGCAGCTCGGAAGCTCTGAGCCGGGCCATAATGGGCTGTGATTCGTCCAGCATGACCTTCGTCCAGTATTCTTGACGTTTCTGGCGGGTAGCGATGCGGGATCGCGCCTCTTTTTCTTCGCGCTCTTGGATGGCCTGAGCGATATAAGGTTTTGTAAGGTTTTCAGCGCCGACCACCGCCGCCGTTTTTTGGCTATATCCGGCCTTGATCGCCGCTTCGGTGGCGTTGCCGTCGTAGGCTTCGATGAAGCGCCGCTGTTTTACTGTGAGCTTTTCCATTGTATCACCTAGTTGGTGTCTTTCACGTACTCAGGCGGGACGGTAGCCGGGCATCCTCTATCTACCCAGGCTTGCACATCGGGAAAAATGCGCCCGCATTGTTGCCAGACCAAGGCCTCAGTTTCTTCAAGTGTGGGTGTAGGCTTACTTGGACGAACGAAGACAGTTTCCGCCGCCAGCTTGACCATGTTGGATAAGTTTGCGGCCAGAATCACGGATTCCAGCCACTTGCCGCCGATGTTGCACTCTCTGAACGCCGTCCAGACGGCTTGTAGTAGCGCGTCGTATTTTTCTTTCACCGCTTCGGCTGTTTTGGGAAAGTCGATTTTTTGCGTCATGGTTATTTCTCCAGGTTGTTGATTGCATCGGCGGCCAAGGCGATATACCCGGCGGCATCGATGAGGTTGTCTTGTTTATGCCCATGCGCTTCGCGGGCAAGTTTAAGTAGCGCCAGCATGAGGGCCACGGTGCGCGGCGTGTAGACGTGGCCCGGCAAGAAGGCCTGACACAGGGCCATGGTGCCGCGGGCGAGGTTCTCACGTGGCGGGCCATAGCCATCTTGCCGGGCGCCGTTGATCAGAACGAAGGCATCGAGCAAGCGGCCACCATGGGGCGGTTTGCCCTCAGCCCGGCAAGAAGGTTTCCCCGACATGGAAAGGGTTGGGTTCTTCCAGCCATCCACGGGCTTCTTTCTCTCTGAATTATGCCTAGTCATTTCATCCTCTTTTTTTTCTTCTTTTTTTTGTGACGTGTGACATGTGACGTGACATGGCCCCCCTTTAAGGGGTGGGGGGCCATTTGTCACACGTAGCGCTCCCATTTGTCCCCCCATTTGTCACCCATTTGTAACGTCACACCCCTTAAGGGTTATATAACCGTTAGTTTCAGTAATTACCCCCTGGTTTTCGAGAGATATTTCAGCTCTTCTGAATTGGAAGCGGTCGAACCCATTGGCTAGGCATTCGTCCCGCCATGCTTCCCGCGTTATCCCTGCCGGTCTATCAAGGTTGCCGTCCGCCGTATGGCTGGATAAGCCATGCAGGATGTCGAGCACCTTTATCTGATTCTTCCCTTGCCCGGCCCTTGATGGCGGTGTGGGTGGTTCATAGTCGGCCAGCTCCAGGACAGGGACGGTATCAGGCAAATCAAGGTTGCCGTCTGTTCCTGCCGGGGCCACTTCCACCGGCGTCAGCCGGAAGTGCATGGCCGCCGGTCGCTCGAAGTCTTTAACCTTGGTGAAGGCCAGCTTGCGAAGGTCGCCGCCGTCGATACTTGCAAAGCAGTATTCAAAATCAAGGGCAGCCCGCAAGGCGGATGAACCACGCGCCCGCCCTTTCTCCATGTGGC
Organism: Desulfobulbaceae bacterium; assembly: GCA_031256095.1. Lineage (GTDB taxonomy): Bacteria > Desulfobacterota > Desulfobulbia > Desulfobulbales > Desulfocapsaceae > UBA8130. The sequence continues at coordinate 4,530 of JAIRRG010000010.1, read as the reverse complement.
CGGTGTGGTGAACAACGATAATAGCGGCACTGTACCGCAAACGCAGGGCATCAAGCGCGGCAATGAAGCCGTTCATGTCTTGGGTGGCGTTTTCGTCGCCTCCATAGGATCGAGCGAGCGTGTCAATGATGATCAGCTCAGGCTGCCCGGCTATCGCCGCCGCCTCATCAATGGCGGTTTCGACTTGGGCAAGGTTCCCTGGATCATCCAGCGGTATTGCTGTATTGCTGAAGTATATGGGAATGGTCGCCATGGCGCGGTTGTGATGGATGGCCCAGGCTTTTACCCGGCGCTTCAGCCCGGTATTGCCTTCACCGGCGATGTAAACTACCGGCGACTGTCTGACCATCCGGTTAAAGAAGGGTTCGCCGCTGGCGACGGCGCAGGCCAGCGCGATTGCCAGAAAGCTTTTCCCGGCTTCTGAATCGCCGAAAATCAAGCCCAGCGAATCGACGGTAATAAAATCCTCAACCAGCCATTGCGGCGGCGTGTCGGGCAAGTCCGCCCCGTGCGTCAACGTGAAGCGTCGGCGTTCTGGCTGGCTGGTGGCTTGCGTGGTCGTGCCGGATGGGGGCGCGGTCTTGGTGGCTTGTGGGTTGTCTGGCACGCTTCGCGGCTCTTTCTTCCCAGCGGTCAGCCCGCTTTCAAGCGTCTTGCCGACTTCCACCCCACGTAAGCCGCAAGCCTCAGCCGCTTGTTCAAGGCTGGCTCTTGCCTCTGTCTCGCTCAGTTCACCGCCGCCCACCAATTGCCCCAGGCTGAAGGCGGCGCTATTCAGCGCGTCGTTGCGCTAGCCTTCCGGCGTCGATGCCAAGGTGGCAAGTTCAGCATCGACGGCCCTGGCAACGTATGGGTGTAGTGTCCCGCGTGGTTGGCTGGGGGGAATAGGTGGGCGATTGACGCGGTGATCAGACTTCAGCGGTGGCGCCACAAGGTCAAGCAACCATTCCGGCGCGGCGACTGGACGGCTGGCGTCAAGGATGATGTAATGCTTCCCTGATGCGGTGGCGGAAGGCGGTACGATGATGTAGCCGCCTTCGCCGCGCACATCGAGGCCGGGGCCAAGCTTTGAGGCGCTGTTGCGGATGTCCCGGTCGGCTGGGTATCTGAAAAGCAGATGCCGCCCGCCGGATGGTGTCTCATGGGTACGGGTTGCCGCCGGTAATGGCTCATGTTGCGCGTCGAGCGCTGCCAGGCTGAAAAAGCCGTCCGCCTGTCCCTCGTGCATATCCACGTCAAGGCACCAAACGCCCGACGCCTCGCCGGTCGGCATCCCAATCATGGCGAGAGGGTCAGCCGTCCACCACGCTTCAATCTGTGCGGTGTCAGTGGTCGCGTCCCTGAATCCGTTCTTGGTCTTTGGGCGCTTGTCCCAGCCACACGGGAAGATGGGCAGCCCGTGGGCGGCGTATACCAGAGCCGCCGCTTTTGTTGGTTGATTTTCTGTGGAAAAATGGCTATTGTTGGGCATCTCCGTATCAGAGACTTTACCCTTGTTCGTTGCCCCCGTGTTCGCCAGACCAGGGGCTTCTTTTTTTGTCATGGCCGCCCCGCTCTGCTTTCCCACCGCTTGTTGCTATAGCGGCCAGAGTGTTTTTCCCGTGCCGCCGCTTGCGCCTTGGCCGGGCCACTCTCTAGCTCTGTGGGTGGATTCTCCAGCAAAGAACGGATGTCTTCTACCCGCCAGACCGTAACGCCACGCGACAAGCGGATGGGTTGCGGGAAGCGGCCAGACGCGACGCCCGCCCACCAGGTGGACTGACTTACAGGAATGATTGCGGGGATGGGGGGATTGGCTTTGCGGTCGCCAACGATTTGACGAACACGCAAGAAGCCTTCTTCAGGGATTAGGTTGGACATGATGATACCCTCTTGGTTGTTGCCGCCGTTTATCGGAAGCATTTGCCAAGATGGTATGTTGTTGAACTTTCGAAAAAATATGGGAAAGTCTAAACTATTCGAGAGTTTAGACTTTTGAGGCTTTTAAGCCTTTTGGGGGACGCCCTGTTCCGCCCTTGTAACTGTCTGGCAACTCTTGCCAGGCAATGTTAACGGCTTCTGTATGGTATCGCCCGCCCGGACATTCTTTAGCCACGGCATCTTGAAATTCTGTTTTTTTCCAGTTTCGTCGTTTCGAGCAAACTACTCTTATAATCGCCCTCACTGAGTTTTTCCACAGGTCGGCGTTTACTCGCGAGGGCGCGTTGTTTTTCTCCAATGTGGCCGCCATGTCATCATTTACCGGCGGCGCGGCACATCGGGCTTTGTAGGCTTCCCAGTCCAGACGATGAATTTTAAGAGCGAATAAGCCAATCCCCTGACCGGGTATCCCTTCATAGAATTTTTCTAAGGCTCTACCGGCAAACATAGCATAAGGATTGTTCGCAAGCGCTTCATGGTTGATTTCGACGGGTAGCACATCACGTTTTTCCCGTAAGAGATTCGCAAACCGTTCCGGACTCATTTCAATCTGTGCCGCCGCGTCAAGCACTGTAATATAATCGCTCATGCCTTCCCCTCCCTCAGCGTGTCGAGATAGTCCGCCCACGCCTGCATGAGCTTGCGGCGCGGCTCAATATAGGCGGCGTGATTGTACGTACCACGGATATTATTACCGTCTTTCTTGGCCAGGGCGGCGGTGATCCAGTCGTCTGACCGCTTCTTGTGAGCCAGTCCGCCCTCTATGGTGTCGCCGTCGCTCAGGGCAAACTCATTGGCGAGCGTCGAGAAGGTATGCCGGAAGCCGTGGGGGGTGATTTCCTTGTTCGCGTAACCCATGCGCCGCAAGGCGTTACGGATCGTCATGTCGCTGATCGGCTGGCTGGCCTTCTTGCCCACCGGCGAGGGGAAGCACAAAGCGGCGTGGCCGGTGAACAGTTTCAAGTCCTGAAGTAAGGCCACGGCCTGAGTGGATAGCGGGACAATATGAGGCTGGCGCATCTTCATGCCGGTACCGTCTTTGTCCTGGCGTTTAGCCGGGACAACCCACAGGGCGGCATCGAGGTCAATTTCCGCCCACCTCGCCCCCCGTAGCTCACTTATGCGAAGGGCAAGGTACGGCATGAGCCGCAGGGCGTAGCGCACTTGCAAAGCGCCGTCGTATTCGTCCATCGACCTGAGAAGAGCGCCCAACTTTTTTTCATCGGTAATAAAGGCGTGTGGCTGGCTCTTGATGGGTGGCAAGTCCTTGGTGAAGTCGTCGGCGGGGTTGGTGTCGATGTAGCCGTTGCGCCGGGCGTAGCTGAATATCTCCCTGGCCTTACTGCCCAGCTTGTGGGCGGTCGCCACGTTGCCCTTGTCTATAACCATACGCAAAGCGGCGCGGATATGGTTATAGCGTATGGTATGGATGGGCAGCGGCCCCATTGCTTCACCCAGCAAGCGCAAGAGCCACAGGACTTTTTTCTGATTCGTTGGCCGATAGCGGCCCTTGACGGTGGCGTACCACTCAACGGCTACCGCTTGAAAGGTGCAAGCGGCGAGACCTTGACGTGTCCGTTCCTCAGCCTGTTCTTCTTGGCGCCTCGCCACGGGATCAACGCCAGCGGCGGCGAGCTTGCGAAGCTCTTGCGCTTTGCCTCTGGCAGCATCAAGGGAAGTGGCTGGATATTGCCCCAGCCCCATGAGCTTCTTTTTTTCGGCAAGCGTGAACTGGAAGCGCCAGAGCTTTGAGCCGGTCGGCTTAACGATGATATGTAAGCCTTGACCATCCCAGAGGGAATACTCTTTGCCTTTCGGCTTCGCATTGCTGATCTGCTTGTCAGTAAGCGGCTTAACAGTTCTCATACCATACACACCCTTGCTTATATTATGAGCAAAAAGCTAAATATGGCTTAACGTATGGTTAAAAACGGTGGATGTCAATGGATTATATCGGACTACATCGGACAAAGAAAAAGGCCAGAGCCCTTGATTTTGCTCAGGATTCTGGCCTGTATCGGACTGCAACGGACGTTAAAAAACAATCAAATGGTGCCGAAGGCGAGACTCGAACTCGCACGACCGTAGGTCACTACCCCCTCAAGATAGCGTGTCTACCAATTCCACCACTTCGGCAACGGGGTTATTTCTTTTTTCCCGGCGCGGGCTGCTTGCCCGTGCCTGGTTTCGGCTCCGCCGGAGCGGCGGGCGCAGTTTCAGCCGCCTTCGTCTTGTCGCCGCTCGCTGCTTCCGGCGCTGGGGCCGCTGGCGTTTCTGGATGAGACGCGGCTGGAGCCTGCGCCTTTTCTTCCGCTGGCTGCACCGTCTTCGTTGGCGCCGCCGGCTTATGCTGACCGAAACCTCCCATCAGAGATTCGGTGCCGGTATGGGTAGCGTAATAAGCCAGTCCCATCGACGTGCACATGAAGACGATGGCGGCGGCGGTGGTAATCTTGTTCAGAAGCGGCAATGGCCCTTCGGAACCAAACAGGGATTGCGAAGAGCCGCCAAAAGTAGCGCCAACATCGGCGCCCTTGCCATGCTGAAGCAGGACGACAACAATCAGGAAAAGGCAGACAATGATATGAATAACGGTGAGGAGGGTAAGCA
>JAIRRG010000225.1 GCA_031256095.1 Desulfobulbaceae bacterium | reverse complement strand
CGCCTCTTCGTCAAAGGCGTCGGCCTGCCGCTCTGTGATTTTCAAAGCCCCTTGCGGGCAGACGCCCAAGCAGGCGCCCAAGCCGTCGCAGAGTTTTTCCGCGACCAGTTTTACCTTGCCATTGACAATAGCAAGGGAGCCTTCGGCGCAGTTCGGCAGACACTGGCCACAGCCGTCGCAGAGTTCTTCATCGATCTCAATGATTTTTCGTAGTTGTTTCATGGCGTTCACCTTGATGGTTGGGGAGCCCTTTCCCGGCCTCGCCGGAAGAGGGCTCTCTGGCAATGATCCCGCCACGAAACGGAATTACTTCCCTCCCTTGGCGATGGTCAGCTCCTTGCTGACCGAGAACCATTTCTGGGCATTGCCCGGATCATCTTTTTTGCCGTAAGGCAGATACCACAGCTCGACATCGACGGTGAAGTCGTTGGCGAGGATGGCGCGTTCAACTTTGCCGTCCTTTTTGGTTTCCTTATACACAGGAATCATGAATTCCTGTTTGACTGTCCGCAGCGGCGGCAGGCTGCTGTCGGCCAAGAAGCCACTCTTTTCATACGGCCCCCGGCCCATTTTGTCGCCCCGGCCCATTTGCTGCGGCGTCGGCATGAAGATTTTTTCCTGAGAATAGAATTCCTTGCCATCTTTTGTTTTCGCAGTCACATACAGGACCACCCGGTTTGGGGTGGGTCAGCCGTCGGGGATGCCGTGCCCGGCCTTGTTGGTCAGGGCCACTGACACCTTGGCGACCGGGGTCGTAACCGCGCCATCGCGCCACTGGAAGGCTTTGGCCTCAACATCGACATCCACCGCCATCTTGGCCATCTCTGGCGCGCGGTAGCTTTGGATATTGTGGCCGAGCTTGCTCTTTTCCATGTGGCATTCCTGGCAGGTATTCTGCCCGCCTTCCGGAATGTACGTCATGAGGTACGAAGCATACAAGGTGGCGCACTGAGTCGGATTTTCCATATCGAAATTCGGCCCCTGGCCATGGCATTGCCCACACAGGATCGACTCCTTCATGATCTTGCTGGTTTTCATGTGCGGATGCGCCTGGTCCTCATGATCGCCGTCCTTGGTGCCATACACCACATCTTTTTCCGGAAAACCATCTGTCCACTTGTGGGTGATGGCGTTGCGGTTATGGCAGACCAGGCAGCCAATGTTCAGCGATTCCAGAGCCTCCTTGGCTTTGTCGTTATTCGGGTCGGCGGCGTAGGCGTAAATATCTTTAACAATCTCCTGGGCCACACTGTCTTCCGCCTCTTGCAACTGCGGCAGATGGCATTTGGCACAGATCATCAGATGCTTGACCTGCACGTCCTCAGGTTTTTTCACGCCGGAATACGGCCACTCCTTCAGACCGTTTTCAATAGTGGTTTTGAAGGTGGCGGCAGTGCGACCGACTTCATCATCACCGAAAATCGAACGGGCGTGTAGGGATTTTTCCCACTCGGCGTGGATTCCCTCATGGCATTCCTTGCACGAACTGGAATCGTAACGGGCAGCCAGCTCGGCGATTGTCTTGGCCTTCGCTTCGCCAGCAGCCCCAGCCTTCGCCTGGTCAGTGCCCTCATCAGCCTTCACCGCGGTTGCCACAGGCTTGGCGCCGCCAGTCGCGGCCTTACTGGCTGCACCGCCGCCGTCGGCCACCGCCAGCGCCGCCGTGACGTTCAAGAGCAGCGTCACCGCCGCCCATGCCAAAATTGTTTTCCTTTTGCCCATTTTTCCTCCCCATGTCATTAGTGGATAAAAACTGCGAGGCCCACAGAATATCGTCCCTTCGACCGCGCCGCAACAGGCAAAAACTTTTCATCAGGCTTTTTTACCTGACGGCGGGCTTTCTCGGGGCAAAACCCCATGGCAATGGGCGAAAACAGCCATCGGCAAACGCGGGGAGCGGTCAGGCGCTCCACTCCCCGTTTCCCATCTATCCTAAAATAGCGCGCAAGTCCTCATCGGGCGTGGCCACCGGTTTGACGGCAAAATTATCCACGAGAACCTGGAGTACAGCCGGGGTGATGAAAGCCGGCAGCGACGGGCCGAGGCGGATATTTTTCACGCCCAGGCTGAAAAGCGACAGCAGGATCGCCACCGCCTTCTGCTCGTACCACGACAAAATCAGCGACAGCGGCAGATCATTGACGCCGCAGCCAAAGGCGTCGGCCAGGGCCAGGGCGATTTTCACCGCCGAATAGGCGTCGTTGCACTGGCCGACATCGAGCAAACGCGGAATGCCGCCGATATCGCCCAATTTTTTGTCAAAGAAACGGAACTTGCCGCAGGCAAGGGTCAAAATCAGGCAATCGGCGGGAATTTTCTCCACTAGTTCACTGTAGTAGCTGCGCCCTGGCTTGGCGCCGTCGCAACCACCAACCAGGAAGAAATGGCGGATTTTTTTGGCCTTCACGGCCTCAACTACTGTTCCGGCCACATTGAGCACGGCGTTGCGGGCAAAACCGGTCATGACCGAGCCGGCATCAACATCATCGACGAAACCGGGCAAGGCCAGGGCCCGTTCGATCACCGGAGAAAAATCTTTCCGCTCATCGATATGGGCAACGCCTGGCCAGCCAACCAAGCCGGTTGTGAAGACATTTTCCCGATAGGATTCCGCCGGTTTCTGAATGCAGTTGGTGGTGAAGACGACGGCGCCGGGGAAGGTGGGCAGCTCTTTCTGCTGATTCTGCCAGGCTGTGCCAAAATGCCCGTAAAAATGCGGATATTTCTTCAAGCCGGGATAGCCATGGCAAGGCAACATTTCGCCGTGGCTGTAGACGAAAATGCCCTTGCCGGCGCTCTGCTGCAGGATCAGTTCCAGGTCGCGCAGGTCATGGCCGGAGACGAGAATCGCCTTGCCTTTTTTATGACCGAGAGGCACAGTGGTTGGCTGCGGGTGACCGTAAGTGCCGGTATTGCCGGTGTCAAGCAGCTCCATCGCCTTGATGTTCATTTCGCCACATTGAAGGGCCATGGAAACGAGTTGATCAACGCCCTGCCCCTTGCGGCTGATTCCGGCCATCGCCTCATGGATGAAGGCATAGACGGCCTCATCTTCCTGGCCAAGAATGGCCGCGTGATCGGTATAGGCCGACAGGCCGCGCAGGCCAAACAGGATGATCTGCTTCAAAGAACGCAGGTTTTCGTCGCTGTCGAGGCTGGGAAGAAAATGCAGCGCCTCACCTTGAGCAACCAATCCGGCCACAGTAGCCGCCGGCTGAAAAGAGACCGGCGCCTCTTGGGAAATGGCGCCGCCGGCCTGACTGAGGCGCTCTTTCAAACCATCCCGCAGCGAGGCGGCGGTGACAGTGAGGCGGTGGATGCGCTCCGAATCAAAATTGACATTGGTGAGGCAGGAAAAAATCGCCTCGCGGGTAAAGCGATTCACTTTGCCGTCGGTCAGCCCGACCTTGCGCGCTGCCGCCGCCACCAACGACAGACCTTGAAGCGTGTAGGTAAGGGCATCCTGCAGGGCGGCTGTTTCGCCACTTTTGCCGCAAACGCCGGCGATGGCGCAGCCTTGTCCTTTGGCTGTTTGTTCACATTGATTGCAAAACATGGTGTTCTCCTTGAAAAGCGCCGGCAAGACGGCCCGGCTGTCTGAGAAGGCGCTGGCCGCGAATGGCCGCCAGCACATTGAATGTGCCTGAAAATACCCCGGCCAAGGCGAGCATTCCTTGACACAAGTCAAAAAGAGAAAATTTCCGAAAAAAATTGACGAAGGGGATGCTTTTGCAATGTTCTGTTGCCTATCGCCCGGCGGTTCAGCCTATCCTCATACGGGCATCCAAAGCCAATGCCCCGCCGCCAGCCGCGAAAACGCGCACCGGATTAAGATCAAGTTCTTTGATCTGCGGGAAATCAGCCAGCAGGCAGGCGACGCGGACCGCTATGTCGATGAAGGCGGCGATGTCGCTTGCACCTTGGCCGCGCCTGCCTTGCAGGATGGCTTGGCATTTCAGCCGCGCCAGCTTGGCGGCCACCTCATCGTGGCAAGTGGGGCACAGCGCCCGCTCAGTGTCGTTGAACATTTCGACGTAAATGCCGCCATAACCAAAGACAAGCACCGGCCCGAACGATATGTCGAGCAGGCCGCCGATGAACATATCGTGGCCCGGCCCGGCCATGGCCGCGACGCGAACACCCTGAAAAACCGCATCGCTTTTATAGGCTAAAAGATTATCGCGGATGCTGGCAAAGGCCGTGGCCACCGCTTCATCACTGCCCAGACCGGCCACAACGCCACCCGCTTCCGATTTGTGCACGGCGTCGGGCGAGACCACCTTCATGACTACCGGATAGCCAATCTGCCGTGCCGCCGCCACCGCCTCGTCCGCCGTCGCCGCCGTCTGCGCCACCGGCATATTGATGCCATACAAGCGCAGTAGCTCGCCACTTTCCTCGCCAATTACGCCTCCATGGGCATCGAGCCAGCGCGCCGCTTCATCCCGCGCCAGTCCGGCTGGGCGCGAGGGAACAAACTGGCCCAGGCGTTTTCTGGCGTAAAATTCCTGCTGGATTTTCAGGCTGGCGACCATCTCTTCCGGACCATCGAAGATTGGAATGCTCAGATTGTTTTTGATCTTCGTGATGGAATTTGACGGACCAAACAGGCAGAATCCCAATGGTTTTCCCGACGAGCGCATGGCGCCGATAAGCTCATGGGAAAGATCGGTATGGAATACACCGGAAAAAATATCGTTACCGGCTGGTATCTTTGGCCACTGGGTGAGATAGAAGGCGCCATCAACATTGTCGTCGTGCAAGCCGGAGTAAAATATCTCTGTCCTCCATTTCGGATTATAGATGTCGCCCATGTCGAGAGGATTCGAGATCTTGATGATGCCGGCATTGGCGTAGTGGGAAATTTCGTCGTAAAAGCCCTGGCTCATTTGGGCAAACTCGAACCCGGCTTTTTCGCAAAGATCGGCCATGATCACCGAAAAGCCCCCAGCCGGACTCATAGCCAAAACCCGTTTGCCTTTCATCGGCGGCAGAGCAAAAACTTTGGTCAGTGGGATGAAATCATGGAACTTGGTAATTCTGATCACCCCAGCCCGCTCCAGGGCGCTGTCGATGATATCTTCGTTGTTGCTGATTGCCGCCGTATGGCTGACCGCCGCCTTGCCACCCGCCGCCGTGTTGTTGGATTTGTACATGATGATCGGCTTGTCGCAGCGGGACGCCGCTTCGATCAGGGCTTGGCCGTTGTTGATGCTTTCGACATAAATGAAGATGACTTTAGTTTCTGGATCGCTGGCGAAATAGTTGAGGAAATCGACCTCGTCAAGATCAAGTTTGTTGCCGATGCTAGCGAATTTTGCCAGGCCAATGTTTTCGTCACGAAAAAAATTCAACGTCACCAGGCCAATGCCGCCGCTCTGGGTGATGATCGACAAACCACCCTTCGGTGGCGGGTAGAGCGGCGAAAAGGGTAGGCACAGGCCGTTGGCGGTATTGGCAACAGTCAGGCAGTTCGGGCCAACCAAGCGTACCTGGTAGCGACGGGCATTTTGAAGCAGCTCGTCGGCCAATTGCCCGCCACCATCGCTGGTTTCGTTGAAGCCGGCGGCCGGAATCGCCACGCGCTTGATGCCAAATTCTCCACACTCCTTGACCATGGACGGGATGAAACGGGCCGGCAGCATCGCCACCGCCAACGTTGGCACTTCTGGCAGGTCGGCGATATGCTTGAACATTTTAATACCATTGACTTGCCTGTCCTTGGCCGTCGGGTTAACGCCGAAAATCCGCCCGTGAAAGCCCCAGCGAACGAGATTAGCCAGGATGATACGAGAGACATTGGTCTCTCTATTCGACAGGCCGATAATGGCGATGGATTCGGGATAAAAGAACTTTTCCATGAGAAACTCCGTTTACCGTACTTGGCCGCAAGAGCGTCGCGGTGAAAAATGGCCGCGGCTAAACACAAAAAAGCCGGAACGGTTGCTCCATCCCGGCTTGACAGCATCCGCAAATACAGCGGTGATCAATCCATCAATTCCATCTCGCGGCCACAGCAGAGCGGAATGGGATCGCCAGCTTTAACCTTTACATATTTATTGCAGGTGCTGCAATAGTAGGTGCCTTCTTTTGGCGCCTTGTGATAGTCGGAATAGGTGGTCTTGCCGCCGGGGATGCCCTCGATGTGGAAACGCGCAAGTTTATCCTGACCGGGCACGTACTGCCCCATTGGCACGATCTTTTTGTTATTGCCAAAGCAATCGATCACGACCTTCCACAACTTGTCCAGATCAGCAGCCTCCTGGGCATTTTCCGGGCTTACCTCAACAACTTGGCCATCAACCTTGATTTTCATTTGCATCACCTCGTTTCGGGTTCAGGGCCCAAGCCCCTTTTCATGCTTGCCAAAAATCTTCCTTTAAGGCGCCACATTTCGGACAAACCCAATCATCCGGCAAGTTTTCCCAGGCGGTGCCTGGTTCGACACCATGTTCATAATCGCCTTCAGCTGGGTCATAGATGTAACCGCAGGGACATTCCCATTTCTGCATCGTTTCCTCCCTCAGTTTTTATTGACTATTCCGGAAAAATAAACCGGTCCGCGTCCATCGGCCTAATTTATTTATACTACTGATAATCATTTTCGCTGTCAATGTGGAAAGCTTTTTCCCTTTGGCCTCGCTACCCGGCCTTCGGCAATCAGACTGGCGACATGGTCGGAGATAGGGCTTGACAAACAATAGATCAAAACCGTACATTTGATTGGTTTTTCTCCGTTTTTCAGACAGCTTTTCCGTGCCCGCCGCGCGGAATCCCTTGCTCCGTCAGATTTCCTGAGAGCCTTTGGTGATGCCACCGAGAAACCTGCCGCGTCCGAAGATATTTTCCCTGGCCATTCTGCTGGCGGTCTTGCTTTGCCCGCAGGCACTTTTCGCCGCCAAGACCGCCACCGAAGAATGGAATATCACAGCTGACAAGCTCACCCGCCTGGAGCATCCCCGGCGTATCATTGGCGAAGGCGACGTCATCCTTGAAAAACGCGAGCCACAGCCGCCGCCGGGACCAAGCCCCGCTCAGAAAGCGAAGGAGATGTGGACGGATGTTTTAGGCGCTCCCGCGAAAGAAAAAATCGCTGCCGCCCCCGAAAAGGCCGCGGCCGAAGCGCAACCGGCAATGCGGGTCACCACCGTCATTAAGGCCGACTGGATTTCCTACAATGTTGAGCGGAAATACATTGAGGCCAAAGGCAATATCAGCATCGTCAGCGGCGGCGACACCTTGAAAGCCAGCTCCGGCACGGTCAGCCTCGAATCCGAGACCGGCACCTTCACCAACGCCATCATCACCACCGAAGGAAAATCGACCCACCTGGAAGGCAAAACCGTCACCAGGACCGGCTACAACACCTACCACATCGAACAAGGCTGGGTCATCACCTGTAAACTGAAGGATGGCGAAACCCCGCCTTGGAGTCTGTCCACTTCCTCGGCCAACATCGAAAAGGGCGGCTACGCCAAATTGAAAAACGCCCGTTTCAATGTCGGCGGCGTACCGATTTTTTATACGCCTTACATGGTTGTGCCAGTCAAAGACACGCGCCAGACCGGCCTGTTGTTCCCAGAATGGTCCTATTCCAGCAACTCAGGTTTCGGGGCCAATCTGCCGCTGTTTATCAATTTGTCACATTCCGCCGACATCACCCTGTTTCCGGAATATATGACTCAGCGTGGTTTTAAGCCGGGACTTGAATTCCGCTACGCCATGAGTGACACCGACAAGGGCGTGTTCTTTGGCCAATTCTTGAATGATCGCCTCTCCGATCCGTCACAAACCGAGTACTACCGGGACAGCGGTTACACCCACACCAACGCGCAACGCTACTGGCTGTACGGCAAGGCCGACGCCGTGGTCGGCAACAACTGGCAGCTGCGCCTCGATTTGGACATTGCTTCGGACAGGGACTATCTCGACGAATTTAACGGTGGCTACACTGGCTATGACAGTACCGAAAGCCGGATGCGCGCCATGTTTGGCCGTGGCTTTGATGGCGCGACTTCCTTCTACCGCGATAACACCCTTGTTGCCTCTAAATACTGGCAAGGCACTTCGCTGACCGCCAGTTTGGAGGGAGAGAACGATCTGCTGCAAAACCGCCCGGCAGGCGCCGCCACACCGCTGTGGAAATTGCCGAGCATCACCTACCGAGGCGCCCAGCCTCTTTATTCCACGGGCATGAGCCTGAACTGGAACGCCAATTACGTCAATTACTGGCGCCAGGACGGTATTGGCGCCAACCGGCTTGACCTGCACCCATCAATCAGTATGCCGGTGCCCCTGTCGCGGTATCTGGAATCGAATATGGAAGTGGGCGTGCGCGACACTTACTACCAGGCGCAGGAATACGGCAACGCCACCTGGGATAATAACAACAGCCAGAACCGGCTGCTGGGCGATGCCCAATTCGAAGTCGCCACCACCCTGACGCGGGAATTCGCCACTGCCTCTTTCGGTGGCGCCGCCCTCGAACATCAGATTCGCCCTTATGTGCGCTACAACTACCTCCCGGATGTCAATCAGAACAGCCTGCCCGCTCTCGACGCCATTGACCGCATCAAGCAGCAGAGCCTGATCACCTACGGCATTGACAATTTTTTCAACACCACTGGCACTGGCACCAGCTCCAGGGAATACGCCACCTTCCGCCTCTTCCAGAGCTACAGCCTGCTGAGCGAGGACAGTGACCGTCCCTTCTACGCCGTTGGCAGCCGCGCCACCTGGACCCCGATTCCTCGCACCTCCTTCGAATATGATGCGTATTACGACATCTACGCCCATACTTTTTCATCTTATAGCCTCGCGGGCACCTATACGACGCAGCGCGGCGATATGTTCACCATTGATTACAGCTACTACGACACCACGACCGACGACTTCAAACGACGCCTGTCGTATCTCGATGAGTACAGCACCTTAACAACGGGTACCATTGAGCAGATCAACGCCATGGTGCGCGCCCATATCACCGATCGTTGGATAGCGAAATTTGAAGTGGATCATTCCATAGCGAGCAACACGACCCAAGCCTTGGATATCGGGCTGATTTATCAGGCGCCATGCTGGTCAGTGGCCGTGGAATCCCGCCGTACTGAGGCCGATACCAGTTTCCTCGTCGTCTTCTCGCTGGCAAATATCACTTCCAGCTCCGGTCTTAGCTTTTAAGAACCTGAGGGAAGGAGACGGCGGCGGGGCCTTCCTTATCGGCTTTGCTCCCTTTTCCTTCCTCTTTCTTTCGCCTTTACTTTTTCACTCTCGACGAAACCTGCTTATGCGTTTTCCCCTCTTACCGCCAGCCAGGCAGGCAATTGTGATCGTTTTCGCCTATCTTGCCATACCGTTGTTGACCACGCCGACCCTTGCCCAAACCCGGCATGAGTTTCTCGTCAAATCAGCAATTCACGACCGGCAGCCGATCAATCTTGAAAGCGACCGCTACCGCCAACTGTTCGCCGAATTGCGCGAGCGGCACGGCTTCACACCGCGGCAACTGGCGGCCATCTTCACAGGCGTCACCATTAAAAAACAGGTCATCGACCTGATGGAACGCCCCGGCGAGGCCAAGCCGTACTATAAATACAGGGAGCAGTTCATCACGCCAGCGATGATCCAGATTGGGCGTAGCAAAATGCGCCAGCATAAAGCAATCTTCGACCGCATCGAACGGGAGCTGGGGGTTGACCGCCAGTTCATCGTCGCCATCTGGGGGATCGAGACTCACTTCGGGCAAGGCACCGGCAATCTGAATGTCTTTCAGGCGCTGAACACCCTGTTCGACGCCTATCCGAGAAGATCAGACTTTTTCCGTCAGGAACTCATCGAATTTCTGCTGCTTTGCCGCGAAACCGGCCTCGATCCACATGCGGTTAAGGGCTCGTATGCCGGGGCCTTCGGCCAGACTCAGTTCATGCCGTCGAGCTTTCGTAAATACGCCATCAGTTTTGCTGGCGACAAATATCCCGACGTCTTCCATTCGACGGCGGATGTCCTGGCTTCAATCGCCAATTATTTGAAGCGCTTCGGTTGGCGTTTTCGCGCCCCACTCTATGCCGACATCGGTGGCGTTTTGCGCTCGCTGCCGTTGATCAATGCTTATGACGAGGGGCGCAATGGCCGGGTCAGTTGGCAGCAGGTGGCAGTGGGAGAAGGTAAAAATATCCCGAGGCCCGCCGACGACAGCCCGCTGGCCATCGTCGGTCTGGAACGGCCAGGTGGCGCTATGCGCTATCTGGCCACTTACAAAAACTACCAGGCAATTACGGCCTGGAACAACTCCAACCATTATGCCATGGCCGTCACTGAGCTGGCCGAAGCAATAAGCAAGCCGTGAACGGGTGCACCGTGGTCAGAGTTTTGACCGCGCTTGACGCCGCTGCGGCGATTAAGAACAAGCCGGGGATCATTTCCTTTTAGCCAAAGGAATCAGCCATGACGCCGCCCATCTTCGCCCTGCTCACCGATTTTGGCCTTGAGGATGAATACGTTGGCCTGATCAAAGCCGCGCTCCTTGCCCGCCTGCCGGAAGCGCGGATTTTCGACCTCTGCCACGCGGTGCCGCCGCAAGACATCGCCGAAGGCGCCTTCATCCTCGCCCGCGCCCTACCCCATCTGCCGCCAGCATGTTTTGTCATCGTCGTCGTTGATCCCGGCGTTGGCGGCACAAGGCGACTACTGGCGGCACAATTGGCCGGGCGCTGGTATTTGGCGCCGGACAACGGTCTGCTGACGCCGGTGTTGCGGCAACATCCAGAACAAATCATTGTTTTGCACCCGCCTGACCAACTGCTCTCCAAGGCCAGCACCACCTTCCATGGCCGCGACCTTTTGGCGCCGATGGCGGCAAGTCTGGCGACGCGGCTGGCAGCGGGCGGCAGCACGGCGGATTTGGGCGAAGCCGTTCCAGCCGAAAGCTGCTGTTTTTTGCCAGATTCCTCTTTGATGAAAGAACATGCCAGCATCCAGGGCGAAATCATCCATATCGACCACTTCGGTAATCTGGCATCAAATATCCGCCGTGATGACCTACCGGCAACAGCGCCGATGGCGGCGTGCGTGGTGACGATTGGCGGCCTCGAGATCACGGGAATATCCCGCGCCTATAATGAAAAGCCGCCCGGCCAGCCGCTGGCGCTATGGGACAGCGGTAATGTTCTGGAAATCGCCGTCAACGGCGGCTCGGCGGCGAAAGTCCTCGGCGCCGCAAAAAACATGGCGGTGAAGGTACACTGGTTGGCGGGCTGAAAAGGCCAGTGAATAAGGCAAAGAGAGACGCGCCGCCCAGTGGCGGACTGTCGCCGGAACAAGCAATTTTTCAACCGCCGAGACCAGAACCAAGGTTTGCGGCTCCGATTCCAGTGTGGTATTTTTGCGCGGCAAAATTACTTTTTTCCTATTAAAACAAAGGGGCAATAACCGTGCTGCGCCGTATTCTTCCCATCGTTTGTCTCTGCCTACTGCTGCCCGTTACCGCCTGGAGCGCCAGCCAGAACCAACAAACAATACATCTCCGGCCATCGAAAACCCGGGTTATATTCGCCGCCTTTTGCAAGCGCATCAGCGATCTCTGGGATTCCGACCACTACAGCCTCTATATTCCCGCCTATACTTGGCACAACCGCCTTATGTATGACTCCGACCAGGTGAAGAGATATACCGAAAACCCCTGGGGCATCGGCGTCGGCAAGGTCATAACAGACGAGAAGGGCAATACTCATATGCTCTTCATCATGGAATTCCAAGACTCTTGGAATAAGTTTGAACCATACGGCGGTTACGCTTTTCAGAAAAACTGGTATATGGACGATGCCCACGATTGGTCGGTGGGCCTCGGTTATGTGCTCGGCATCACGGCCCGCGAACAATACAGCTACATCCCCTTCCCGTTGCCGCTGCCCATTGGCGGCATCCAGTACAAGCACCTGGCCATTCAGGCCGCCTATATTCCTGGCCTCTATAACGACGGTAACGTGCTTTTCACTTGGCTGCGCTGGGATTTCCGCTGACGGCGGCGCGGCCTGTGGGCGAAGAAGTAGCCCCCGAAATCGCGCTCTATCACTAGGCTAGATATTCCACTGCCACTACCACGCCGGCGCGGTAATCCGAAGATGACTCGCCTCCTTGTCCATGGTACTTTGCTCTACGAGCGCATTGTTCCGCACGGAGCGGCGATATCAGTCAAACCAGTGTAACTGAAAACCCGCGCTATATTGAGCCTTGTTTGCCTAATCAGAGACGGAGTCTCACAAATTCCTTTTAATAATTATGTCAAGCGACTATAATATGAAACCAATTTTGTTTATTTTATCTGGACTGCCAGCCTCAGGAAAATCGACACTAGCGAAACTAATTGCGAAAAAATACAATTCTGTCTATTTGAGAATTGATACATTAGAGCAAGGCTTACGAGATTTGTGCAATTTTGATGTACAGGGTGAAGGATACAGACTTGCTTACAGGATAGCGATTGATAATTTGAAGTTAGGTCAAAATGTCGTTTCAGATTCCTGTAATCCGATAAATCTAACCCGGAAAGGATGGGAAGAAATTGCGATAGAGAGTGATAGTGTATTTGTCAATATCGAAATCGTATGCTCGGACAAAATTGAACACAGGAAACGAGTCGAGAAAAGGAAAAATGAAGTCAAGGGCCTCATATTGCCAACATGGCAAGAAATTGAAAATCGAGAATACCATCCGTGGCAAAGTGATAGGATTATGATCGATACGACAAACAAATCAATTGAAGAAAGTTTTGCAGAATTATCACGGTATCTTGCCACCTTTTTTACGCATTCTATATAATATATTGCCTTGCGATTTTGTCAGCGTTTGAGGAATTATCAATAACTATCAGGTCAGATTTCGCTGCGGATGGCATCAGGTGACAAAGCTCCCCCGCGCCGTCTGGACTTTTTTGAAAGGAGATTTTCATGCTGCCCAAACAGTTCACCGGTTCCAACCGTTACGTGCTTGATGATGAGCTGGCCAAAATTGTTAACATGTCGATGGTGCTTGAAATGCCGCTGCTGCTCAAAGGCGAGCCAGGCACCGGCAAGACCATGCTGGCCCATGCCATTGCCGAATCGATGCGGATGCCGCTGATCATTTTGAACGTCAAATCAAACATGAAACTGGTCGAGACCCTCTACCAGTATGACACGCTGACGCGGCTGAACGACAGCCGCTTCGGCGATTCTCGGCGCGATGTCGGCAACATCAACGACTATATCCGCATGGGAAAAATCGGCCAGGCTTTTGTCGCCGATGAGAGGGCGGTGCTGCTGATTGATGAAATCGATAAGGCCGAAACCGAGTTCCAGGACGATATGCTTGATGTCCTCGACCAGATGCAGTTCGACATCATCGAAACCGACGAGGTGGTGCGGGCCAAACAGCGCCCGGTCATCATTATCACCTCGAACGCCAAAAAGGATCTGTCTGACCCTTTTCTCGGACGCTGCAACTTCCACCACATCGCTTTTCCGGACACAAAGATGATGCGGCGGATCATTCAGGCGCATTTCCCGGACATCTCCGGTCACCTGGCGGAAAACGCCATCGCCGCCTTCTACGAGCTGCGCAACATCGACGACCTGGAGAAAAAACCGGCGACACGCGAGCTGATCAACTGGCTGCGCGCTTTGCAGGCCGACCCGGATTTCCAGGATGGCGACCGTTTGGGCAAAGAAATCCCCTACCTGGGCATTTTGTTCAAAAAGAGTGCCGATTACCAGAAATCGGCGGGACGATTGATGCGCAAGGGACTTTTCCGCTAGGCACGCCATGTTTATCCGCTTCTTCTACGCCCTGCGCGAAGCCGGCGTCCCAGCCAGCCCGACCGCCTTTTTGCTCTTGCACCGCGCCTTGGCCCTGGGTCTGGTCAACAGCCTGGAAGACCTGTACACGGCGGCGCGGGCGATCCTCGTCAAAACGGAAAAACTCTTCGACCGCTACGACCGGGTGTTCGCCCATGTTTTCGCCGGTGAGGAACTGGGCTTGGCCGATGATGAGGAATTCGACCTGCTAGCCTCCGGCCTCTTGGCTGAATGGTTGAAAAACCCACAGGAACTGGCCCGTGCCCTCGGCGAGGATGAAAAGAAGCTGGCGGATATGACTCCCGACGAGGTTCTCGAATATTTCAAAAAGCGGCTGCGCGACCAGACCGGGCGCCACGATGGCGGCAGCAAATGGATTGGCACCGGCGGCTTCTCGCCGGTCGGCCATGGCGGCCACCATCCTGGCGGCCTGCGGGTCAGCGGCGGGTCGATGAACAAATCGGCGGTGAAAGTGGCCGGCGAAAGGCGTTACCGCGACTACGCCACCGACGGGCCGCTGTCGCGTCACAACATCGGCGAGGCCCTGAAACGGCTGCGCAACCTGGTGCCGCAGGGGACGAAAGACCATCTGAATGTTGAGGACAGCATCTATCAAACCATTAAAAATGGTGGCGAAATCGAGCTGGTCTTTGACCGCTCTTACGTTGACCGGCTCAAGGTTATTCTAGCCATTGACAACGGCGGCTGGTCGATGGAGCCTTTCATCGAAGTGGTGCGAACGCTGTTTATCTACGCCCGCGCCCAATTCAAGGACGTTCAGACCATGTATTTTCACAACACGGTTTACGACACCCTGTGGAAAGACCCGGCCCGGCGCGGTCAGCCGTTGTCGCTGGAACAGATGCTGAGATTCGACCCGGACACGCGTCTCATCTTTGTTGGCGACGCCAGCATGGCCCCCTACGAACTGCTCTCCGCCGACGGCTCGATTTACGCCTTTGAGCGCAGCAGCAAGCCGAGCATTGAGCGCCTGCGTTTCCTTGCCGATACTTTTCGCCACAGCGTCTGGCTTAACCCAACGCCGCAATCGGCCTGGGGCTATACGCGAACCATCGCCATCATCGCTGGCATTTTTCCGATGTTCGAGCTGTCGGTCGATGGCCTGGAAAAGGCGGTGCGGCATCTAATGCGGAAGTAGTGGCACGGGCATCGCTTTGCTTTTAGCCATCCATGATCTATTTTTGACAAATAGCTGGCCCGCTATTTAACTGTTTAATTTAGCCAAAAATTTGGCTGCAGGGGGATGATGTGAAGATTGTGGCCTTAAACGGTTTTAAGGATATTCAGCCCGGCGAGACTTGGCTGTGGCGGCGGGTTGAAGAAACCGCCCGCGACGTTTTCGCCCGCTTTGCCTTCCAGGAAATTCGCCCGCCGGTTCTCGAAAAGACCGAGCTATTCAAACGCTCGATCGGTGAAGCCACCGATATTGTTGAAAAAGAGATGTACACCTTCGCCGATAAGGGTCTGACCATGCGCCCAGAGGCGACGGCGGGTTTGCTGCGGGCGGTCATCGAACACAACCTGCTGGCGGCGAGACCCTTGCGGCGGCTGTTTACCATCGGCCCGATGTTTCGCCACGAGCGACCACAGATGGGGCGCTTGCGTCAGTTTCACCAACTGGATGTCGAGGCGCTGGGCGGTGCCCATCCCTTGCTTGACGCCGAACTGATGGCCATGGGCGCGGCGCTGCTTACTGAACTGGGGTTGACGGCCAGCCTGGAAATTAATTCACTCGGTTGCCCCAACTGCCGCCCGGCCTACCGCGAAAAATTGCTGGCATTTATCGCCGGTCGCAGCGGCGGGCTGTGCGCCGACTGCCAGCGGCGCAGCGCCACCAATCCGCTGCGCGTACTCGATTGCAAAAATCCGGCCTGCCGCGCCGAAGTGGCGGCGGCGCCGGCCATTCTCGACCATCTTTGCCCGGACTGCGCCGCCCACTTCGCTGGCGTCGAAACCGGCTTGGAGACTTTGGGCGTCAGCTATCAACGCAACAAATTCATGGTGCGCGGCCTTGACTACTACTGCCGTACCACCTTTGAATTTCTCACCACCAATCTCGGCGCTCAGGCCGCGGTTGGCGCCGGTGGCCGCTATGACGGTCTGATCGAGCAATTGGGCGGGCCGAAGGACACGCCCGGCATTGGCTTTGCCATGGGCATGGAGCGGCTGGTCTTGCTGCTGCAACAACAAGAACAAGCCGATGCGGAAGCGGAAGCTGATCTCTATATTGCCGCCTTGGGAGCGGCGGCGGTCAACGCCTGCCTGCCTTTGGCCCAGCATTTGCGCGAACGGGGCCTGCGGGTGACCATGGATTACGAGGGCCGCGCTCTGAAAAATCAGATGAAACTGGCCGACCGTCTCGGCACGGCCTGGACGCTCATCGTCGGCGACGACGAATTGGCAAGCGACAACGGCCTCTTGCGTGATATGCACAGCAAAGAGCAACGGGCCGTCGCCCTCAACGCGGCGGCAATTGGCGAAGCGACAGGTCAATGAGTTATGATGCAAAACCAGTTTGATCCACTTCGATTTACCCACTCACGTTCTCGTCAATAACAGGAAAAACATCCATGGACACAATGGGCAATTGGGTACGCACGCATTCCTGCGGCGCGTTGAACAAAGAACACGTTGGCCAGCAGGTTATTCTCATGGGCTGGGTACTGCGCCGCCGCGATCACGGCGGTGTCATTTTCATTGACCTGCGCGACCGCTGGGGCCTTACCCAAGTGGTTTTCAATCCGGAGGTCGAAACCGAGACCCACGCCAAGGCCCATCAACTGCGCAGCGAATGGGTGCTGGCCGTGCGCGGGACGGTGGCGGCCAGGCCGGAATCGATGGCCAACCCGAAACTGGCCACCGGCGAAATCGAGGTGATGGTGACGGATCTGCGCATCTTGAACAGCAGCGAGACGCCGCCCTTCCCGCTCGATGAGGATACCGAGGTCTCCGATATCCTGCGCTTGCAGTACCGCTATCTCGACCTGCGCCGCCCGGAAATGGCCGCCAACTTGGTGATGCGCCATAAGGCGGTGCAAACCATCCGCCAGTATCTGAATGGCCACGGTTTCCTCGACATCGAAACACCGATGCTGACGCGCTCGACACCGGAAGGAGCGCGCGACTATCTGGTGCCGAGCCGGGTCAACCCCGGCAAATTCTACGCCCTGCCGCAGTCGCCGCAGCTCTTCAAGCAATTGCTGATGGTGGCTGGCTTGGACCGCTACTATCAGATCGTCAAATGCTTCCGCGACGAAGACCTACGCGCCGACCGGCAACCGGAATTTACCCAGATCGACATGGAGCTGTCTTTTGCCGATGAAGAGCAAATTATTACCATCACCGAGGGCATGATTGCCGCGCTCTTTCAGGAAACGCGCGGCATCGAAGTCAAACCGCCATTTGCCCGCATCACCTACGCCGAGGCCATGTCGCGCTTTGGCACCGACCGGCCCGATACCCGCTTTGCTTTCGAGCTGGTTGATTTAACCGCCATTGCCGCCGCTTGCAGCTTCCAGGTCTTTCGCGCCGTCACCGATGGCGGCGGTACGGTGCGGGCCATCAACGCCAAGGGCTGTGCCACCTTCACGCGCAAAGAACTTGATGATCTCACCGAATTTGCGGCACAACTGGGCGCCAAGGGTTTAGCCTGGGTCAAGATGAAAGAAAACGGCGAGTGGCAATCGCCAATCGCCAAATTTTTCAGCGACGAGGCGCGGGCGAAAATCACCGAGACCATGGCGGCGAGCACGGGAGACCTACTCTTTTTTGGCGCCGATCAGCCGAAGGTGGTCTTTCAGGTCTTGTCGGAATTGCGTATTGAGCTGGCGCGGCGGCTGGGCCTTCTGCAAAAAGATCAGTTCAACTTTCTGTGGGTTACCGACTTTCCGCTGGTTGAATACGACGACAAGGAAAAACGCTTCCAGGCGCTGCACCATCCTTTCACCTCGCCGCGTGAGGCCGACCTCGACAAGCTGGAAAGTGATCCGGCCAGTGTTCTCAGCCGCGCCTATGATCTGGTCTTGAACGGCACCGAGATCGGCGGCGGCTCAATCCGCAACCACCGCCGCGATATCCAAGCACGGGTCTTGAACATGCTGTCGATTGGTGAGGCCGAGGCGGGCGAGAAATTCGGCTTCCTGCTGCGGGCGCTGGAACTGGGGGCGCCGCCGCATGGCGGCCTAGCCTTTGGCCTCGACCGTTTGATGATGCTCATCACCGGCAGCGATTCGATCCGCAGCGTCATCGCCTTCCCGAAGACGCAGAAGGCGACCTGCCCGCTGACCGACGCCCCGGCCACGGTGGGGCGGCGGCAGTTGACCGAGCTGCATCTGCGCCCGGACTGGAAAGAATAATACTACTTCTAAATTAAAACTTAAATAATTTTCTGTGTCATTGCCAGCAAAGCGAAGCAATCCATGTTGTGGAGAAAATTGAAAAAATGGATTGCTTCGTCACTCTGTTCCTCGCAACGACAGGGCTCCTCTATAAGTTTTGATTTATAAATCGAATTATTCGCGGCTGCGCCGTCAGCTCATATAGAAGCCGCCGTTGACGTTGATCGTCTGGCCCGTGATGTAGCCGTTGCGCGCCAGCATGACCACCGCATCGGCCACCTCCTCGACGCGGCCAAAGCGGCCAAGGGGAATTTTCTCAGGCCGGGCGCGGTCGTTGCTGCGAATCATCTCGGTATCAATCATCGCCGGCGCGACAACATTGGCGGTGATGCCCTCGCCCGCCAGCATCGAGGCGTAGCCGTGCGTCATGCCGATCATGCCCGCCTTCGAGGCGGCGTAATGCGGGCCGACGATGCCGCCGACCTGCGCCGCCGTCGAGGAAATGTTGATAATACGGCCCCAATGCCGCGCCCGCATCCCCGGCAAAATCGCCTGCGTGACCAGAAAGGCCGAGGTGAGATTGATCGCGAGGGTATCGTTCCATACCTTGGTATCAAGCGTGTCAAAGGTCACCGGCCAGGAAACACCGACATTGTTGACGAGAATCTCAATGGGGCCGAGTGCCGACGTAACAGCCTCCACCAGGCGCTTGACTTCCTCCTCCGAGGCGACATCGGCGGCAAGCGCCACCACATGCCGCCCGCGCTTCCTGATTTCGGCGGCGACCGCCTCCGCTTCGGCGCGGCGCTCGCGGTAATTGACGGCAATATCGGCGCCCACTGCCGCCAGCGCCAGAGCGATGGCACGGCCAATACCGCGACTGGCGCCGGTAACCAGGGCGCATTTGCCGGTGAGATTATCCATGGTTTCTCCTTATCAAAGCAAGGGCTACGTTTGTTTCATCTATTCATAATACCGCGCCATCAGCGCCGCATTCATTCCCCTCCCTTCGAGGGGTGCCCGCCTTTGGCGGGGGCGGGGCGGTTTGAATCCCCGCGCTGCCGAATGGGACCGTCACGGCAATGCCCGGCGGTTGTTTCGGTGGTGTAGGGACAGGGACAAATTTGAAAACAACCAAACGTTTTTCGTGGGTTTCGTTTACGCTCTACCCACACTACGCGGGCCCCTTAAAATATCCATAATTGTCGGTGTCTTTGCGAGGAACGAAGTGACGAAGCAATCCAGTTTTTCAATTTTTTTCAGTAACATGGATTGCTTCTCGCCACAACGCTTCGCTTGCGGCTAAAAGCGCGCTCGCAATCACCAGTCCTTTATCGCGGCATTTATAGAGAATTGGCATTAAGGGGGAAGAAATGATGTTTTTTGCGGTACGCGAGGCTACGCGAACGTAATTTATTCAGAAATGAATAATTCACCAGCTTTTTTCTGTCGCTCTTCATATGTACTATTTTCCCAAGGCTTCGAAGATACTTCACTAATAAGATTACTAAGATAGCTTCGAGCAAAGGAACAACTTGAATCGTGACCAATAGAGCGTGATGTTGATCGAGGAACTTCGTCTAAAAATTTCTTCAACCAATATCCGATAACAGGATCAGCAGGTAGTTCAGAAATTAACTTTTGTAAGTCGCTCAAATATGGTGTTTGTTCTTTACGACTATCTCTTCCAATTGCCCAGTTCCCAAAATATTCAATCTTTCTGATGTGTTCTTGAATATCTCTATTGAAAATCATAATTTTTTTCTCTCTTTTTATCAAATTCCGATACCACTCAATTAAGGCGGCGATGATTTGCGTTTCTTCGATCCGCCCTTGAGAAAACTGCGGAGCTTCAGCACAGTACGGCCAGGGTTGACTGCGTCCTATTCTCCACCCGTTCCCTCTAACTCAATGAGGGATAAGGCTTTTTGCATGACGAAATAACGTCTTCTATTACTGCTGCGGCTATTGAGTAGCATTTCTTCAAGCTGGCACGAATAGCCCAGTTCTTTTTTGAGCAAATCCACAAATGCCGTTTTTTCGTTCGTGTCTAATTCCTCTTTTTGAAAGCTGATCATAAAATCAAAGTTTGTACCATGCCGGAATAAGCGGCCAGGCAATGGATAATGTCGTCGCCTGCCAATCATAATCCCGTATCGGATAAAAGGGGTTATCGTCTTGTGATTTTGAGCCTTGTAGCTGTATGTAATGGCGTCATGCGTGGTAATAGTCAACAATTTCGCCTCAATGATTATCCGTGGCTTAATAACATTATCGACTTGTTCGTAAATAAGCAAATCGGTTTCAAATTCCATACTGGATTCTTGGCTGGGCACAAAATTGAGGTCATATTGTAAAATCTCTCTCGCATACGGAAGTTTTTTCATGGTATCAATCTTAATGTTTGCGGAGAAATTCATTGATAACAGAAAATCTCTAACGCTCTCTACCCATTCTTTTTCATTCATTTCATGCCCCTGTTAATTTTTGATACCGTTCCATCAAGGCGGCGACGATTTGCGCTTCGGTCAGGTCTCTGGGAAAGCCGTAGAGTTTCATCACGGCGCGGTCG
>JAIRRG010000195.1 GCA_031256095.1 Desulfobulbaceae bacterium | reverse complement strand
GACACCTATCATCTCTACCAGATGGTGATCACCCTAGTCTACCAGGCCCAAGAACGCAAACACGGCAGTACCATTATCCTCGACATGAATTCGACGCCGATGCCGATTTCCGGCCAGGTTTTAAGGCCGCCCCTCGACCTGCGCCAGCCTTATCTGCTGAACCTGGCGGCATCGCTGGCCAAGGTCGATGGCGCTCTGCAAATTGGCGCTGACCTGCATCTGCACGGTTTCGCCTGGCTGCTCGACGGCAAAGCTTTTCCCGGCGATGAGCTGGCCCGCGGCGCCCGTTATAACTCGGCGCTGCGTTTCACCGCCGAAAACCGCAACGTCATCGCCATCGTGATTTCATCCGACCGCCCGGTTTCGGTCATGCACCAAGGCATCGACTTCTGCGCGGCGATCCCGTGGGGCCAGCGCCAGGGCAGCGTTTATCCGCTGGAATCATTTGAGGAATGGGCGAACAGATAAAGAAAAGGTCATGAAATAACCGCGCCGTTTACGGCGGCAGTCTCGGTGATAGCTTTAGCGATGGTCATAAGCGCCGCCCGCAGTTCCGTTTCGGTAGCACAAGCAACCAATTGACAGCGGATCTGGCTGCTGCCGCGGAAATCATGAAAGTAAGCGGCCAGCCGCATCCTCAGCGGGGCAATGGCTTGGCCGTAGGCAAGGGCCAGATCGAGATGTCTGAGAGCGAAACGAACGATTTCCGCAAGCGGCGCTTCCCCGCATTCATGAAAAAGGAAGGGATTTTTCAGGGCGGCGCGGCCAATCATCACCGCGTCGCAGCCGCTTTCATCAAGACGCAAAAAAGCCTCGTCACGGCTGGCAATGTCGCCATTACCAATGACCGGGATGCGCAGCGCCCGCTTCACCGCCGCCACCACCGACCAATCGGCCTGGCCGGAGAACTGCTGCGCCCAGGTACGGCCATGCACCGCCACCGCTTTCGCCCCGGCACCTTCGGCCATTTTCGCGAATTCGACAGCGCCTCTATCGGTGGCATTGATACCAGCGCGGATTTTAACGGTAACGGCAATATCGGTTACCTGACAAACTTGTCGGATTATTGTTTCCGCCAGGGAAGGAGTAGCCATCAGAGCGACGCCGGCGCCTTTTTTTGTCACCTTTTTCACCGGACAGCCCATATTCAGGTCGATGAAATCAGGCCGCGCCTCATTGGCCAGCCCGCTGATAAAGGCCGCCGCTTCGGCCATAATCCCCGGATCGGCGCCGAAAAGCTGCAAGGATACGGGACGTTCCGCCGCGAAAAAACGCAGCATATCGCAAGTCTTTTTTTGCCGGTAAATAATGGCCTGGGCGCTGATCATCTCCGACACACAGAGACCGGCGCCAAGGCTACGGCACAAGAGACGAAACGGCGCGTCACTGTAACCGGCCAGAGGCGCAAGCAAGAGAGGCGAAGAAAACCCGAGCATGTTGAATTTTTCCAGGACAATGGCGGGAGAAGGACTCATTTGTTCACTGCCAAACAGAAGGGCGGAGAGAGGCTCTTTTCCCGCCCGCATAGCGCAAAGAGTTGACACCTGAGCATGGCTTTGCACAAGCCATGTCCCGTGTACCCAGTATATTCGTGTAAATTGAGGCCGATTTCAACAATTTCAGCCATCACTTTAATGATTTGACCAGCGTCAGATGCCACGCGCAAGTGGCAGCGGCCAAATGTCTTGACATTTTTCCAGCCCATGTTATAGTGGTGCCTTACATGACGCGGGGTGGAGCAGCACGGTAGCTCGTCGGGCTCATAACCCGAAGGTCAGAGGTTCAAGTCCTCTCCCCGCTACCAGGAACTTCAAGGGCTTACGATGAAAATCGTAAGCCCTTTTTTATTGACTCTGATCGCATTCCCACCGTCTTTTCGGTCCACTGCTGCCTACCAGGTCAGCGGGCAACGGCGCGGCTTTCAATGGCTTTGGCCAGTGTGTGCCGGTCGGCGTATTTGATGTCCATACCCATCGGAATGCCGCAAGCCAGGCGGGTGAGTTTAACCGGAGCCCCGGCCAGGCGGTCGAGCAGATAGGAGGCGGTGGCCTCGCCGGGCACCGTTGAACTGGTGGCGATGAGGATTTCCGCAACCTCGCCGCCATGGGCTCGCGCTTCCAGTTCCTTGATTTTCAATTCACCGGGGCCAATGCCGTCAATCGGCGACAGCACGCCATGCAGGATGTGGTAGCGGCCCCTGAAACTGGCGGTTTTTTCGATGGCCAAGAGGTCGCCCGATTCCTCGACGACGCAGAGCAGGCCAGGGTCACGGCGCGGGTCGGCGCAGATGGCGCAGGGGTCTTCCTCGGAAAAGGCAAAGCAGTGTGAACAGAGACAGATAGCCTGGTGCAAACCGTTTAGGGCCGTGGCCAGTTCCAGCGCCTGTGCCGGTGGCCGCCGCAGAATATTCAAGGCCAAACGGGTGGCGGTCTTGTTGCCAATGCCGGGCAAGCGCGACAAGGCCTCAATCAAGCGTTCCAAAGCCGGGGGAATAACACGCATGGCTCGGCCTGAGTCTAAAACAGGCCGCCAAGGCCGGGAATAGTCAAGCCGCCAGTCAGTTGGGACATTTCCCGCTTGCTCAGGTCTTCCGCCTTGCGCAGGGCGTCGTTGATGGCGGCGACCATCAGGTCTTCGAGCATCCGCTTTTCACTGGCGGCGAGCAGCGCCGGTTCAATCTCGACTGACAGCGCCTGCCTGCGCCCATTGACCGTCACCCGCACCATGCCACCACCAGATTCACCAGTCAGGGTTTTTCTGGCCAGTTCCTCCTGAATTTTGCCAAGCTTTTCGTGCACCTGCCGCGCTTGCAGTAAAAGATTACCCATATCCATGAAAAATCCTATTCCATTAAATGATCGTTATTGGCCCGATAAAAAAATTGCCGCCGATTTTCTCGCTTCAAGCCGCCAGCGGCCAAATACTGGCAATCATATCCTGGTTACGGTTTGCCAAGCCGGATGTCGCTGATGCCTCCGCCAAACATCTTGACCACCGCCTGGGTCAGAGGATCGTCGATTAAGCGCTGCCGGCGGCGGCGCGTCTCGTCTTGATCCAGGTCGGGGGCTTCTTGCGGGGCCAGACAAGCTACACCTAGCTCTTCCTGGAAAAAATCCCTGAGATAGCCACAAAGCGCCCGCTCATGTTCCGGTCTTTTCAGAATGGCGCCTTGGCTGGCCTCCTTAAAATGCAGGAAAATCGTTTCACCCCGCCGCTCGCATGGCGCCGCCTCAAGGAGTTGCGCCATCCAGGGCCGCTGATGATGCAACTCGGCGATAAAAAGCGGCCAGCGTTTGCTAAAATCGGCTGGGGCCGCCGGCAATGACGCTAGCGATGGTTCCGGCAATGGCTTCAGCGATGGTTGGGTGGCCGGCGCTTCCGGCACAGGTTCCGACATCGGCGGCGGAACTGGTGTTGACAGTTCTGTGGATGGAACCGCCGGCGGTTCCGTGGGCGGTTTTGCCGCCAAAGTAGCCGCTTCCGGTGCCGGTCGCGCCACCGACGTCGAAACCGGACGGCTGACTGGCGGCAGAGGTAAAGCGTGACCAGCCAGGGCGTTATCGAGTTTTTGCAACAGATCGGCGACCGGCTCGACATTGCCCGCTTCAATGATGGCGAGAAAACCGCATTCCAAGGCCAAACGCGGCTGGTTGCTGTGGCGGATATCTTCCACCAAACGCATCAAGAGCGTCAGTTTCTGATGGATGGTGGCCAGATTGTGGCCTTCAGCCAAATGGCGCAGGGCGGTCATTTCCTCTTCCGGCAGATCAAGCAAACCGTCGCAGCCGTCGATTTTACAGAGCATCAGATGGCGGAAATAGGCCAGCAAGTCAGCGCCGAAGCGCTTGACATCCATGCCGAAGGCAAAAATTTCGGCCAGCGCTGCCAGCGCCACCCCGGTTTGGCCAAGCAAAAGGGCTTCGGCCAGACGGTGTAGCACCTGGCGGTTGACCAGGCCCAAGACCTCGATCACGTCCTGGGCGGTGATTGTTTCCTCACCGAAAGAAAGTACCTGATCGAGCAGACTGAGGCCGTCGCGCACCGAGCCCTCCGCCTCACGGACGATGAGCGACATTGCCGCCGCTTCGATGGCGATACCCTCGCGTTCGGCCAGCCGCGTGAAATGCGCCCGCAACTCGCCACTCGTTACCCGTTTCAGCTCAAAGCGCTGACAGCGCGATAAAATGGTGATCGGAATTTTCTGCTGTTCCGTGGTCGCGAATATGAAGTAAACATGCTCCGGCGGCTCTTCAAGCGTCTTCAACAGGGCATTGAAGGCTTCAGGAGTCAGCATGTGGACTTCATCAATGATGATGACGCGATGAGCGCCACTCACCGGCAGAAAACGGATTTTTTCTTTCAGTTCGCGGATTTCCTGAATACCGCGATTCGAGGCGCCATCGATTTCATAGAGGTCGAGCGAGGCGCCGGCGTTGATGTCCCGGCAGGATTGGCAGCGGTTGCACGGGGGATTGTCGACGCCGCCCTGGCAATTGATCGCCTTGGCCATGATACGGGCCAAGGTCGTCTTGCCGACACCACGCACCCCGGAAAATAAAATGGCGTGGGCGACCCGCCCGCGTTTGATGCTGTTTTGCAGGGTGGTGACCACCGTCCGCTGGCCAATGACCTCGGAAAAATCTTGCGGACGGGATTTGCGGGCGAGAACCAGATAGGACATGGGATGCTCAAAAATGATAGCCGGGCGCTCTGCGGCACACAAAGAGATTCACTACCGTTGCTTCCTCCCGGACCTGGCGGGGTTCGCGGCTCTCTGTTGCGCAGGACCCGGCTATCAACTTCGGAATCCTCTCTATTGGCGGAGAGGGAGAGATTCGAACTCTCGGTACTTGCGTACACACGCGTTCCAGGCGTGCACCTTAAGCCACTCGGTCACCTCTCCCTCAGTGCTGTTGAAATGCGGGTTTGTATGTACACGGTTGGGGCTTGTTTGGCAATGAAAAAGTGGCTGGAGCCGGTAAAATTGCCGGGTGGCCGACTTTATTCCGTTCCGCCGTTACAGCACAATATTCATAAGTCATTTTTAATCGCCTCTAATCTGAAAACCACCACACCATCAGAGCAAGTAAATTCGCCCTCATGTTTAGTAGCGCCCCTAAGCAAGTTACTCAAATCGCCACCTGCGCGGACAGCTTCCATCAATGAGAACAACTTAAGCATGCTTTTAGAACAGAACCCTTCAGGGCAACCGTATTCGCAAACATATGTATCGCCGACCTCGTGACCGTTGCGGCAATTCTCTGGTTTTCCGTTTGTACCGACCGAAATCACGGCAATTTTGAACGAATAATCTTCTTTATACCAGTTTTTCATAACGACACTCCGTTTCAAAATTATAAACGTATATTGTCTGCTTTGCTCCAAAACGCTCTA
>JAIRRG010000106.1 GCA_031256095.1 Desulfobulbaceae bacterium | reverse complement strand
AAAAAAAGGTTCCCGTCATTGGCCTTACCCTGTATGGCGACGAAGGCATCACCGGGACGGACCTGGCGCGAATCGCTCGTAAAACCGCATAGCGTGATGTCGGCGACCGCCTCAGTGGTGGCGAGACCAGATAACAATTTGCCAAGTTTGATGGTCGGGTTTTTGCTTGTGCGGATCATGGCGGCGTCCCTGCCTTCGCTTTGACTTTCTCCTTCGTTTTCCCCGATGAAGAATTCTTGTCGGTTTTTTTCGGAACTTCGCTTGCCGCCGCCTCGTTCCGCGCCTTGATTTTGTCAATCGTGATCTCGGCCGGGTTCCGCAAGATCAATTGGCAAACGGTGCCGTCTTTGATGACGGCACCAGCCGCCGGGCTTTGCCGCAGCACATCGCCGCTGCCGGTGATTTCGAGGCGGCATGGCGCCCCATTCAACAGCCGTAGGCCACGGCGCAGACTCATGCTAGCCATATCCGGCATCAGCCATTGTTTGGGGGCGGCGAGGGCTTCTTCTTTCTGGCTGCCGTCGGCCCGAATTTTCTGCCGCAACAGGTCACGCTTGGTCGAATAGGCGCCGGAACTGTCGGTGCGCGAAGCGGCGTAACCGCGCAAGCCGCGTCCAACCTCAACGAACATCAACACCCGCTCCAGCAGGGCATTTACTTCAGCGAGGTCATCGGTCTTGCCGCGCTCATTCTGTGTCGGGATGTCGGTAGTGGCTTTGCGGACACTGACGACGAGGAGATATTGTGGATTTTGCGCCGGCACGACGGCAGCATACAATTGATGGCGCATCAGACCGGCATTCTTGCCGCTTACCTGGCAATCTACCTGGTCATAAAGTATCGGCTTGTCAGCGGCGCCCGGCGCGGCCATGGCCGAGAATATCTGCATCGCCTCTTTCGCCACCACTTCCGGCACCGCTTCCTGTGGCTCACGGCTATCTGATAAATCAACAAGAACCGGCTTGCCGTTGTCACGGTTGTCCGGGTCAAGAGCGGCGGCCACCGCGAAAGGCTGTAGTGCGCTTCCCCCTCTGGCCAAAATGCCAATCCCGGTCAAAAACTGAAGCGGCGACAGCGATTCCGGGGCGCTGCCGTAGTCGTGGCCGGCCAAGGATGGGCAATAATAGTAGTTTTCCTCGCCACGGTCCGCCAACTCCTGATTGGCGAAGTCGGGCAGCGCCATGTCGCTGAATCGCAATTTGTTCCACAATTGTATCTCACCGCGGCTACTGCTGTTATTGGCACCGACACTCCATGGCAGGATATTTTTTCCCTTCTCGAAATTGCTCTGCAGCATGGCCACGTCCCGGAAAAAGCGGCGGAATTTTTCCGGCAGCGGCACCGTCTGGATGATGATGCTATTGAGATCGCCCGGCTCGTACTGCCTGTACATATTGGGATTCATCGGCGGCCACTGCGCCGCCGCCAGCATCTCGCCTTGCGCCAGATCAAGCACATAGGCGCCAACCTGCGTCCGCCGGTCGGAGCCGCTGATTGTTTTGACCAAAGTCTCCATCAGTTCTTGGATCTTCAGGTCAAGGGTCAGCATCACATCAGGCAGGCGGCCCGGCGGGATGCCGGCCTTCCGCAACAGTCCAGCGAATCGCAGCGGAACCCGGTCATAAGCATATTCCGCCCCGGAAAGACCGACGCCGTTTTCGGCGTAGCCGATCAGATGCCCGGCCACCACCTCCTGGGGATAGGAACGAACCGGGGCACGGACAATGGAAATGCCTGGCATGGCCATGGCGGTGATTTGTTCTTCCTGCTCGCGGCTGATGCCGGTGGCAAGGATGGCGCGGGAAGCTTCCTTCATTTTTTTCAGCAATTCCTCCCGCGATTGTTCGATAACTAGGGATAAACGAGCGGCGGTTTCCTCGAAAGAGACGATCTCCCTGGCCCTGGATTGCACGGAAACCATCTGGCGGCTAACCGCCAGTTCCGCGAAATTTCTGTCATATATGGTGCCGCGCCGCTGTTCCTCCTGATCCGGCGATTGTCTGGCGGCCCGGTAGACGGCGCTCACCCAGGCGATGACCGGGCGATGGGGAATATAGGCCAAAAGCCCACACAAGAGCACCGCCAGCAACCACCACAGCCATCGCCTTGCCTTTTTCTTCCTGTGAACGATCCCAGCCATAAATTCCCGCTACGCCGCTGGGATATGCCAACTCAACGGCTCAGACCGCTTTCAATTCATCCGGATGAACTGTTCCGGTTTCCCTTCGGCCAAACCCAGCCTGGCCTGGTTTTTTTTGACAAGGCTGGTCAGTTCAGCCTGTATGAAAAAATGCTGCTTTTCCCCCTCTTGCTTTTCGACGGTCAACTGCCTGATTTTCCCATTAAAGGATTGGTGCAGGTAGTTGCCAATAACCATATAGACCACCATCGCCGCCGCCACGGTCATCGCCATCTTGCAGGCGGTGCGGGTCCACTGGGTATTGACGCGCTCGAAGAGACAACAGCAACCCTGGGCCAGCCGTTCTGACCAAGGATGACGGCGGCGTGAGACGGCATAAGGTTGGCGGCGACGGATTTTCACGACCGCCACCAGCCCGTCCCTGATCCGGGCAAGCAGGGAAGGCCGGCGGGAGGAGGACAAATACCTTTTACAGCGGCAACTTTTCATGGTCTTCACCTCTCTTTTCCGTTTTTTCCGCAACCCGCAGCCTGGCGCTTCTTGCCCGCGGATTGCGGCCTATTTCTTCATCCCCGGCACAAATGGGATGTTTTGTCTTTTCACTCAAGCCATGGCCAGCCCGAAAGGCGCGCTTGACCAGGCCATCTTCCAGCGAGTGGAAGGAAATCACCGCCAGCTTGCCATTTTGATTGAGTAATGCCGGGGCATCGGCAAGCAATCGGGCCAAATTTTCCAATTCACCGTTAATGACTATCCGCAAAGCCTGGCATGTTTTCGTTGCCACATGAATCTTTGGCGGATGAAAGCGCCTGGGGATGGCCCGCGCCACCAATTCGGCCAGCTCACGGCTGGTCTGAAGTGGTGATTTTATTCTCGCCTCGGCAATGGCCCTGGCGATTCGCCTCGCCTGCTTTTCCTCACCGTAATAAAAAAAAATATCGGCCAATTCCTCTTCACTGGCCGTCGCCAATAAAGCGGCGGCGGTTTGGCCACGGCGGCTGTCCATGCGCATGTCAAGCGGCTCATCCTTCTGAAAGCTGAAGCCACGCCCACCTCGGTCCAGTTGCAGCGACGACATGCCAGCATCAATCAGGATGCCATCCACCTGAGCTACCCCCAAGCCGGCCAGCGTGTCGGCCATTTCCGCGAAGTTGCGGCGTAAGGTCGTCACCCGCTCACCAAAAGGGGCAAGACGCTCCTGCGCCAGTCGTAACGCCTCCTCGTCCCACTCAAAACCAATCAGGCGGCCAGTCGGCGATGACCGCCGTAAAATCTCCTCGCTGTGACCGCCCAAGCCGAGGGTGGCATCGACATAGACGCCGCCGGGCTTCGGCTCCAGGGCGGTC
Organism: Desulfobulbaceae bacterium; assembly: GCA_031256095.1. Lineage (GTDB taxonomy): Bacteria > Desulfobacterota > Desulfobulbia > Desulfobulbales > Desulfocapsaceae > UBA8130. The sequence goes on along the minus strand of JAIRRG010000106.1, from coordinate 12,868 downwards.
ATGACCTCGGCCAGCAGCACCGGCGTGTGAACGGCCTCGGCGCCAGTGGTCATTTTTCACAGAACTCCGAGGGCGGCGCGGGTGTCGTCATGCTTGCCGGCGATGACCGCCAGCCGCTGACGGCCCTCTTGCCAATTCTCCTTGCCCCAGAGTTCAAACAGTTTTCCCCGCCCAACCAGGACAACATCTTTGAGGATGCCAACCTGCTCCCGCACCTGCTGCGACAGCAGAATCCGGCCCTGTTTGTCGAGCGGGCACTCTTTAATGTCAATCAAGCGGTTGCGTGTCTGCTCCAGTTGCCGCGACATTTTGGCAAATTCCGGATCGTTGTCGTCAAGGAAGGGCAGGCGCTCCTCCATGTCTTCCAGATCGCTCTCCAGCTTGTTTTCGATTTCTTCCCAATCAGCCAGCGGGAAGACGCGCAAATGCTCGCGTCCCCAAATGGAAACAATAAGAATTTCGGAATCATAGCGGCGAAGCTGTTCCCTAAATCTGCTTGGCAGACTAAGGCGCCCCTTGTCATCGAGGCAATGCTCTGACTTTTCCCGAAACCGCGCTTTATTCACGTTTCTGTCCTTCTGTTGTCTCCCACCTTATCCCAGATTCCCCCACCTGATTCCAGTTATAGCAAAAGCTGTTGGCGCCGTCAAGGGCTAGCGACGGAATATCAGGGAGTTGGAAAAACGGGAAAATCGTCAAGAAATGACTATATATTGTGTTGCCTCTTTGAGAGGGCACAATCTGAAGTGGTCAGTCGGCAAACAGCAAGCGAAGATGGGCCTGGTGGGAAGGAAACGCGAAGAAAAAAATTTAAAAAAAATTGGACGCGGGCGTTTTTTTGTCAGACGCCCGCGTTGTCTCAAACGGGGAAAAAAGTTTCCGGGAAACGGGTTTTCCGGGAATCAGTTTTCGCCTTCAAGCAAGGCTTGGTAATCGGTAGTGGCGGTAAAACTGTGTTCATCGTCGGGATAGCGGCCGGTCCGTACCTCCTCGGCATATTGCCTGGTCGCTTCACGCATCATCGGCGCCAGTTTGACATACTGTTTGACAAATTTCGGCACGAATTTTTCGTACAGCCCAAACATGTCGCTACAGACAAGAACCTGACCATCGCAGCCGCTGCCGGCGCCAATACCAATGGTCGGCGCCGTCACCTGAGCCGACAACAGCGCCGCCAATTCTTTCGGGAGGCATTCGAGAACGATGGCGAAGACCCCGGCATCCTGCAAGGCACGTGCACCGGCCAAGAGTTTTTTCGCCGCTGGCAGGTCGCGGCCCTGGACGCGGTAACCACCCAAGAGCGAGGCGGTTTGCGGCGTCAGGCCAATATGTCCCATCACCGGTACTCCCGCCGTCACCATCCGTTCGACCAGCGGCGCCACCTCGGCGCCACCTTCGAGCTTGACGGCGTCACAGCCGCCCTCTTTCATTAAGAGGATGGCGTTGGCGATAGCTTCACGCCAGCCACATTGGTAGGAGCCAAAGGGCATATCGCTAACAATGAAGGCCTCCGGCGCCCCGCGCCGCACTGCCGCCGAATGGTGCAGCATTTGGGCCATGGTCACCGGTACCGTTGAATCGTAGCCAAGGACGGCGTTACCGAGAGAATCGCCGACCAGGAGAATATCGACGCCACTTTCGTGCAATATCCGCGCCGTCGGTGCGTCGTAAGCGGTGACAACCACGATTTTTTCGCTGTTTTCCTTCATCCGCCGCCAATCAGCCATCGTTTTCGCCATAGTCTTCCTCCCATGCGTTTGATCAGGATTTGTCAACCGGGCAAGCCCCCGGGCAAGCCTTTCATGGATGCCCTCGCGCCCAAGCGCGGGCTGGCCACCGTCATCCGGCGCCGCGCCAGCGATCCCATGTTTGCGCCTTGGTTGTTATAGGCCGATAAGGAAGCTGTGGCAAGCTCTTGTATTTCCTCACCGCCTGATGATAAATTTAAGCGCCGCTTTGACGCCGGAGAAGATATTTCCGAATTTATCGACTGGAAAAACGCCCGCCGCCCTGGACGTCAATTACAGCGCGTTAATGTCGATTTTCCGTCTTGGATGGTAAGCGCGATGGACAAGGAATCCTCGCGCTTGGGCGTTTCCCGGCAGGCTTTAATCAAATTCGTGATGGACAAGCCATTCGCAAAATACCCCGGCTCAACATGGGTAGGGGAGAGTTTTTCCCCGAGGCAGGCGCGAAAAGTGGGAAAAATTGCCAATGCCCGCCATGGCGGTGGACACGGAGGGAGGGAAGTATCCTCCAACCGAAGCGGGGTAGCAATGAAAGCGCCCCGGTAAAAATCCGGTAAATTCTCCCTTGACGGTGTCGATGTTTTTGTTTAGATGAAGCTTATAATTCGGTTCAGAAAAAATTGAATCCAGAAAAGCAACCAACAAGGTCAGGAAGTCATGGCTTGCCTCACCGCCCATCGCCGAGGAACCGGCATAACCGCGCCCGCCGCTTTTTCGCTTTCCCCGTTGCCTAACGATGTAGCTTTAGCCCCCCCCCCCCGTTACATATAACTAATTGTTTTTATTGTAGTTTTTTCTCGGATTCTCCCGCTTCTATCCTCGCTTTTCCCCGCTTGCGCTCCGCCGAAATCAAGATACAAGGGGCAGGTTTCAAACCTGCCCCTACCTGCCGCCCGTTGCCGCATTGTTCGTCATGCGCCGACAGTCAGGCTGGGCGTACTGTTGCCATTTTCACAACGGCTCCGTTTCCCTATGGGAGACAAGGTTGTTTTGGCCTTTGTCCCTCTCTTCGCGTTTCCAACCTCGTTGCCGGTGGCAACGGGGCTTTTTTGTTTCACAACCACAACCTTGAAAAAGGAGTTTTGTTATGAGCAAACCACCCCTGTTGTACGCCTTGGGCGGTCCAGCCCTCGCCCTCGGACTCATTTTCGCGGCACAGCCCGTCGCTTTCAGTCAGGATATTGCCATTGACGGCAACAGCGGCGGCGGCACCGGCACGGTTAACAGCGACGTTTACGGGAACGGCGATGGACCGGACGGTACCGGCTGGCCACCAGCGGGCGGTATCCCGGATAGCGCCACCGGCAACAACGTCACCGTCAATGACAGTGGCACGGTGAACGGAGCAATAATTTACGGCGGCTATGCCGTAACCACCGCCACAGGCAATAGCATCACCATCAACGGCGGCTCGGTGTATTCTGGCTACAGAATAGGGATTTACGGTGGGTATGCCTCCGGCTATGCCTATAACCAGAACGTCGCCACCACAGCCAGCAACAACAGCATCATTATCAACAATGGCACGGTGGACAGGTTTGTCTACGGTGGGTATGCCGACAGTATCTACGGCACGGCCAATAATAATACTGTCAGCATTAGCGGCGGCTCAGTGAGTTTGGACGTTTACGGTGGAGATGCCAACGGTGATTCCACAGGTAATACTATCACCATCAGCGGTGGCTCGGTGGGTGGGGATGTCATCGGCGGGGAGTCCTATAACAAGGCCAATAATAACACCGTAACCATAAGCGGCGGTTCGGTGGGTGGGAACGCCATCGGCGGGTCCTCCACGACGGCCACGGACAACAGCGTCACAATCAACAACGGTGGCGCAGTGAACTACTTTGTTTTCGGCGGGAGTGGCGGGAGTGCCTCAACGAACGACGTTTCCGCCACAGCCACTAACAACAGTGCAATCATCAACAACGGTGGCTCGGTGAATGTGGGTGTCTCCGGCGGGTCGGCCGGCAGCTATAATACCAACTCCGTCATGGTTTGGGTCGGAGGCGACCACGAATTTGGTAGCGCCACGGCCACAGGCAACAGAGTCACGGTAAATGACAGCGGCACAGTGGGTGAAGGTCAATACGGAGTCGACGGCGGGGAAGCGGAGAGAATGGGTAACGGTACGGCCACGGCCACAGATAATAGCGTGACCATTAACGGCGGCTCGGTGGACGGGTATGTCCGCGGCGGGTATGCCTATGACGTTCCCAACGACTCTACCTTGTCTCCCGACGGTCCGTGGTTCCCCACAGGTTACTCCGGCAGCGTAGCTTCGAACAATACCGTCACCATCAGCGGCGGCACGATCTATAACTCCACCCTCATCCCCTCCGCTCCCCCCTCCGGCGCCGCCGGTTCCGGCCCCAGCAGCATGACGACCCAAAAGGCGAGTATCTACGGCGGGTATGCCGGTAGCGACGGCACTGGCACAGCCACGGCCACGGGCAATAAAGTGACCATTAGCGGCGGCTCGATGGACGCAGACATATACGGCGGGTATGCCGAGCACGATTACAGCTACAACTATGGCGACCTCACGTCCAGAGCCACGGGCAATGGCCCAGCCACGGCCACGGGCAACAGCGTCACCATCAACGGCGGCTCGGTGACCGGAAATGTCTACGGCGGATATGCCGCACGTATCAGCATCCAGACCACCACCGACACCACCGACACCGGCGCGGCCACAGTCACAGACAATTCCGTGACCATCAGCGGCGGCACGGTGAGTGGGAATGTCTACGGCGGCTATGCCATGAGCGACCATGGCGGCGCGATCGCGGCCACGGGTAATACCGTGACCATCAGCGGCAAGCCGACCTTCGGAGCCAGCACTGGCTTTTACGGCGGCTTTGTCACGCAAGATGGCACGAATTCCGGCCTGGGCGATGCCCGCACTGGCAACACCTTAAACCTGCATACTCCTATTACCGTGGCCTCGGCGCAAAATTTCGAGATCTGGAATTTCTATCTGCCCTCAAGCATGGGGAAGGACGGCACCATGCTGACCGTGACTAACACCGCCGACCTCGGCGATAACGCCAAAGTCCACGTCGGCATTGAAGGCAGCAGTTCGCCTCTGCAAGTGGGCGATACTGTCAAACTGATCGACGCCGGAACCCTCACCGGCACTTTAGCCAACAGCAGCAGCAAGGGCGAAGGGATGCAAGGCGTCACCCTGCTCTATGACTTTAATCTGACCACCAACGCCAAGCAACTGCTGGCCACCGTCGCCAGCGCCGATTCCGGGAGCAATCCTGGCACGAACCCCGGTGATAATACCGGCACCAATCCAGGAACCAACCCAGGCGATAATACTGGCACGAACCCCGGAACCAATCCCGGAACAAACCCCGGCACGAACCCAGGTGATACCGGCACGAACCCAGGAACCAATCCTGGGACAAATCCAGGCGATAATACTGGCACCAATCCAGGCGACAATTCCGGTACGAATCCAGGAACTACCCCAGGCGATAATACTGGCACCAATCCAGGCATAACCCCAACTCCGAATCCCACGCCTGCCGCCCGAGTCAACCCGCAGGCCAAGGCCCTGTCCGAGGGCGTTGTTTCCGGCTCGGCCCTGTTGGTACAAAGCGCCGACCATCTGGCTGGTCAGGGCGTGGCCGAAGCGGTGGTGGCGGCTGGCGGCTCAACGCAAGGCCCGTCCCAGCGGGCGACTGTTGCCAGCGGCTATGGCATTGGCACTTTTGGCTCCATCTCCGGCGGCTCAACACGCGATAACACCGGTTCGCACGTTGACATGACCAGTCTGTCGCTGTTGACTGGCTTGGCCATCGGCACTGAGATCGCTCCCGGGCGCCTGACGCTCGCCGCCTTCTTCGAGTACGGCAACGGCTCCTACGACACCTACAACTCGTTCGCAAACGCCGCCGCCGTCCATGGCGACGGCGACATCTACCACCTGGGCGGCGGCATTTTGGGCCGCCTCGACGCCTTGGCAACCGGGCCGGGCCATATGTATATCGAAGCCAGTTTCCGGGCCGGTGGCGTCCACAACGATTACAATGGCGACGATTTGCGTGACGCCTGGGGCCGACGTGCCGACTACGATTCCTCAGCCGCCTATTACGGGGCGCACGCCGGTTTCGGTTACATCTGGAATATGACGCAACCGGCCTCGCTTGACCTCTACGCCAAGTATTTCTGGACGCGGCAGGAGGGCGATGACGTGACGCTATCGACGGGAGATTCGATCAGCTTCAAAGCTGTCGATTCCGACCGCCTGCGTCTGGGCGGGCGCTTCGCCTACGCGGTCAACGATTTTGTCAGCCCCTATATCGGCGCCGCTTACGAGCACGAATTTAACGGCAACGCCAAGGCGACCGCCTACGGCTACGACATCGATGCCCCTTCTTTGAAGGGCGATACCGGCATCGGCGAGCTGGGCCTGATGGTTACGCCCTCGAAGGGACTACCCTTGTCCTGTGATGTTGGCGTCCAGGGTTATGTCGGCGAAAGGCAAGGCGTAACCGGCTCGTTGCAAATCCGCTACGAGTTTTGATAGCGGTCAGTTTGACTGTCGTATATATGGCGCGGCGCTGGCAACGGCGCCACGCCGCTTCTTTTCGCGGCCAGCGGCTGGGGCGGCAAAGCGGTTTAGCGCTGGCTCGGCGCCATCTGTGATCGATCTTTAAGGTTTGAGGACAATTCTCGCTTGGCCGTCCCGTATCTCGACGGCTTCGATGCCGCTGGCAAAGGTTTGCCAGAAGCCGCCGCCACTACTGTATCGTTTGACCAGATCGATGTTTTTCAGCGCGCCGAGCCAAGCGTTTGGCATCGGTACGCCCATCACCGATACGCCGCGCAGGGCCACCACTGGGTGGCCATCCTTGTAGGCCATGGTGAAGCCGGTCTTGATCCGCATGGTCTGGCCGGCGAAGAGCGGCGCGTCGGCCTGCATGGGGATCAAGAGCGTGGCGCTAACCAGATTGTCAGCCAGGCTGATCGCTACCTTGCCCGCTAAATCGGGGTTTCTGCCAATCAGGGCATTCAATTCCTTTTCCGAAAAGACAATTTCCCGCGAGGCGCCCTCTTCACTGTAGGGCGTTGGCACGGCCACCGTTGCCTCGGCCTGGCCCGTTGCCTTGCCACTCACGGCTCCGCCATGGTTTTCCAGGGATTCGATCCGCGCCACCTTGCCTGCCAGCTTTTGCTCCTCGGCTGGCGTCAGCGTCACCGGCCTAAATGGCCCGGGAAAGAGCCACAGCTTGATCAGCCATAGGGTGGTGATCATGGTAATGGTCATCGCCGCCGCCATAATGGCCAGCATTTTACCCAACGACAGCCCTTTTACCGGCGGCTTGGCCGTTCCTGTTTCCATGATGGTAATCCCTCTTTTTGGTATGGGAAAAATGACGACGCAAGCTATCACATGGGGCCATGCCTTTCATCTTTTTTTACCGCCAGGGTCAGAAGAACGAGACCGCAATTTTTTACAATCTTTACCGTCGGCCTTTTTGCTATTATGACTGGAAACAATCCACCAAGGAGGCGGACATGAACGAGGACATTTTTACTGAATTTGCCCAGGGAAAGCTGGCGGTTGGCAACGAGCGCATCGATTTGGCCTCACTGGCCTGGCAGGCGCATCCGCAATTCGCCGGTGTCTCGATAAAAAATCTGGTGACGCTGGCCCAGACTGGTGGCGCTTTTAGCTGCCATTTGGTCAAGATCGAGCCGGGAGAGGCCATCGGCTGGCATTCGCATCCGGCCAGTATCGAGCTGCATGAAGTGGTGGGTGGCGAAGGCGTGTGTCGGACGGAACGGGGTGATATCTCTTATCTTCCAGGAAGCATGGGGATCATGGAAGTGGGCGCCTCCCATGAAATCATCGCCGGCAGTCAGGGGCTTTGTCTCTTCGCCAAATTCGTCACCAAGGCAACCTGAAACTGGCTTGGCGGAACTGTTTTGGCGTCAGGTGATGGTGGCGCTTGAACAGCTTGTGCATGTGGCTTTGGTCGGTAAAGCCAGTGGATGTGGCCAGTGTCGCCAAGTCGGCATTCATGCGGATGCCGTCGCGCAATAAGCGGAGGCGGCACTGCGTTTGCAAGGCATGGGGCGTCATGCCGGTATGTGTTTGAAAACAGCGGAGAAAATGCCAACGGCTGAATCCGGCGTGTTGTGCCACTGCCGCCAGAGGGAATTCCATCTGTGGCGCGGCGACAATCTGGGCGGCGATGCTGGCAACCGCCTTTGCCATAATGTCCACCGGATGATTTCCACTTTGCTGACATGTTGTTATCATGTCACTGGCGGCAAGAAACAGTTTTCTCAGTCCCTCGTCCGTTGCAAACCGGATGCCGCTGTTTTTTGAGGCGAAAATAAGCCAGGTAAAGTGCGCCAACAGCGCCGGGTTGGAGTAGCTTAACACTGTCATGGCCGCGCCTGGCTCAACCACAAGTTGGTGCGGCACTCTTGGCGGGATGAGAAATATTCCGTTTGTCCGGTATTGCCGGATGACGCCGTCACAGGCAAGCCAAACGGCGCCGGTGGCGACGCGGCCCGCCGTCCAATGATGAAGATGGATATGCCAGGGATAAACGCGGACAGAGGTCTGGGTTGTCTCCTCTGGCGTGTCGATGATCTCCAGATTGCCGCTTGCTGTATAGAAGTATTGGCTCATGTGGCGATTCTCTGATTTTATTTCAAGCTGGCCGGGTCGACGCTGGCCGCATTCAACTTTTCTTAAGCCCTCAACTCCTTACACGTGGCTTGGCGCTGACGCAAGGTTTTGTCGTCAGGTGGCCAAGGCGGTTCAGCGAAGGCCGCTAGCGGACAATCAAATATGCGGCTATATATTGGCAAGCATACGAAACGCCTTTGCCGTGGAAAGGGCGGGCGGACAATTCATCGCTGGCGACAAAGGCCGCAGGCCATGTCGAGGATTGGCGGCTCCGCGTCCCGGTCATGTGTATGAGGGAAAAATCAGGAAAGCGGCCTGACACTTGCCTTTGCCAGTAGTGATGAAAGAAGCCGAAGCGTGCCTTAACGTAACTCGCCGAAGAGCTGGTTGGCAATCTGGGGAACCTTCCTCGGGAAGCCAAATATCCCCGGTTGCTCCATGCCGATGAAAAAAGTCTCTCCGCCGCAGCCGCCATCCGGGCAATCTTCCGGCGCATCCAAGGCAAAGGCGGTGAAACCGGGAGGATCCCACCAAAAATCACCACGGAAAAACATTGCCTTGCCCAGTGCCGCCCCGGAAAAACCGTCCCGTCCTCACGTCACCGCTGGCAGAAAAACCAGGGCGGCAAAAAAGAAATCGCCTGGCAAGAAAAAAGGTGCTGATAACAAGCCGCGCCTGTCTCGCCGTCTGCTTCTTTCCTCCTTTGTCCTCGAAATTGCCGCCCTGATTGCCATCGGCCTGATGGCGACGGTAGCGGCCCTGGGTTATGCGGCCATGCGCTTTTCCGGCCTGTCGCTGGCCACCAACCTGCTGCCGTTCGCGGCGGTGATCCTGGCCGTGATTGTGGCCTGCGCCTTGTCGTTAGCCTTGTGGTTTTTTGTCAGGCGCTGGCTTGTTCGCCTACATCCTTTTTGCGCCGCCGGATTGGCCCTCGCCTTGGCTGTGGCCTGCGGTTTTGTCGCCAGCCAGCCAGATTTTTTTCCGATCTATGAACAATTCCGCACCATGGTCGGTGGCCGCGAAGAGGTGGCGCGCCGACAGCTTGCCCATCAAGTTTATGCCGCTTATCGCCGTATTGCCCCACGTGACGCCGAGGACATGCTTGCTAGGGAAAAACTCTATGACCAAGAGATTGCGGCAGCGGCCAGGGTCTACCAGATCGACCAGGATTTATTGTCGGGCCTGGCGGCGGTCGAGTCGTCCTTTTTGCCCCGGAGCAGCGCTGACGGCGGCGACGGCCTGTTTCAGATCACCAGCGTTCCGAAAGCGATTGCCGAGGCGATTGACCGGCAACTGACGGCGCTGCCGCCATCGCCGCCGGATGCCGGCCAACGGCGCAACGCCCTGCTCGGGGCGGCGACGCTGGCCCATTATATCGGCATCATGAATGGCGACGTTTTCCTCGGCCTCTTGGCCTACAACATCGGCCCGAAAAACGGCGGCCTGCACTCGATCATGGAGCAGTACGGGGCCAGGGATTTTGTCGCCATCCAGCCCTATCTTCAGTATTTCCCACGGGATTATCCGGTAAAAGTCTTTGCCTGGGCATTGCTTTTTCGCATAGCCCGAATAACCGGCGGCCCACTCCTCTATCAGGATGGGACGAACGCCGCCCGCATCCAGGCCATCGGCATCCCCGGTCTTGGCCAGCGCTGAAAAAAGCGGTTAATCCTCTTCTACTCTGGCGCGCAGGGCTTTCAGGCGGCCACGGTGGTTTTTCCGCTCCAGGCGGCGACGGCGCGAAGCTATGCTTGGGCGGGTGGCGTGACGGCGGCGGCGCGGGCGGATAGCATCGGAGATAATTGCCGCCAGGCGGCGCAGGGCTTCAGCCCGGTTCATTCCCTGGTCGCGGAAGTCCTGCGCCTTGAGGACGATGCAGCCGTCGACAGTCAGGTGACGACCGGGTATGGTCAGCAGTTTTTCTTTTATTTCCGGCGGCAGCGACGAGGCGCCAATATCGAAACGCAACTGGATGGCGCTGGCCACCTTGTTGACGTTCTGGCCGCCCGGCCCCTGGGCGCGGATGGCGGTCAGCTCGATTTCGCCTGCCGCGATGGCGACTGACGGCGTGATGATAACGGCGGGCATGTTCTGTACCAAAGGGGAAATTGCCGAAAAAATGGACCACACCTATCAAGGAATGGAAACTAACTCCGCATCATATTCGAAGAGCGGATAGCGAATTTTTAAGAAAAATGCCATTTACACAAAATCATGTACAGACCCAAGTCAACGCCAGGGTGAGGCCAATGATGCCCAGAGCGAGCAGGGAGATGCGGATGAGGCGAGGGAGCCGGTATATTTTCTTTTTTCGGACAGCCTCATACACGCAATAAAGAAAAAAAGCCCGTCGCTTCGACTCCGGTGCCTAGCCATAAGAAAAAGGCAATCCATTTAAGTTGCTCGTTAGCGCGTGTGTCCGGAACCGCGAAGAAGGCCAGACTAGCGGTAACAAAAATCGCCACGCTATAAACAGCCGCGCGGAGAGGTCTGGTGGTACCAAGAATCCAAGTCTGAACTACCTAAACTACTATGATTTAACGGCTCACAGCTTCCAGTTTTTTGAGCGCGGCGGTGCCCTTGAGTTCTTCCTTTTCCCGCGCGTAATCTATGGCCATCTTCCCGTTTTTGTCCTTCGCCTTCGGGTCGGCGTGTGCGTCCAAAAGGGCCATTATCGCCTTCGGATTCGGGAGTAGTGTCGCCCAAATAAGCGCTGTCTCTCCTTCTTCTTTCTCTTTCGCATTGACATCCGCGCCCGCTTTGATAAGCGCCGTGATCACCTCTGGACTGGGGTTTTTCAGCGCCGCCGCCATCAACGGCGTATACCGCATGCTTATGACCCCCATAAACCCACGCTCCTCATACCACGCATTGACGTTCGCCCCGTCGTGTTGAATGGCATTGACAACTTCTTGGACAGAACCTTCAGCGCAAAGCTTAAGAAAATCACTATGGTTTATTACAGGCGTCCCATCCGCGAGGCCACTCGCTGCCGAAAGTCTTTTGAACGCTTCGCTGTCAGTCAGCCCTTTTCCATTGCTCCTCAGCCCTTTTCCATCGCCCCCAAAATAATCCCCGATACAGTCTATTGCCATGTCACCGTGGTCATTGATCGCTTTGGGGTCTGCCCCTGCGTCCAAAAGGATCATGATTGCCTCCTGGTTGGAGACGGACGCCGCTTCCATCAGCGGCGTTCGTCCATCTTTATCGCTGGCATTGACCTTGGCCCCGGCGTGAATGAGAGACCTCAGCACCTCCGAGTCGGATTGGGTTGCCGCTTCCATCAGCGGTGTCCGACCGGAGTCATCCCCCTCGTTGACCTTTGCCCCGGCTTTGATGAGAGCGTCGAGTACTTCAGGATTGCTTTTATTGGAGTCGATGACCCACATCAGGGGCGTACGACCGGAGACAGCCCTCTCGTTGACATCCGCCCCCGCCTTGACCAGGGTTGTGATCACTGCCGGATCGGGGTTCTCCTGAACCGCTCTATTAAGTGATGACTGTTCATAGAGCTTTGCATTGACGTCTGCCCCATTTTTAATGGCGTCAGCGATCTGCCCCGCGGACCCTCGTGCGCAAAGATCAAAGAAGAGGATAACGTCGGCATCTTTGACGTCTCCTTGGGCATATTCGTTGCCTTGCGCGGCCGCCTTCCGATACCACTCCACCGCTTTGCGCCCGTCTCTGGGCACGTCCAGCCCGTGTTCGTACATCTTTCCCAAGCTATATTGCGCCTCCGCATACCCCTGATCCGCCGCCTTCCGGTACCATTCTACCGCCTTGCGGTAATCGTAGGGCACGCCGTTCCCGTCCGCGTACATCTTTCCCAGAGTATATTGCGCGGCGGCATCACCCTGCCGCGCCCGCTGTTCGGGTTCGCTGAGTCCTTTGGTCGCGGATGTTTTGGCCGCAGGTGCGCCATTGTTCCCGCTGCCGATGCCTTCTTGACTGGCGCATCCGGCAAGCGTCGCGAGGGATACCATGAGCGGCAAGGCCAGGACCGCATGGCGCAGCATGGAGCGGGGGAAAAACCGCCGTGAATTTTCCGCGGTAACGAAAAGCGATCGCATCATAGCCTCCTTGAACAGATCATTGTTTCCAGTTTCTCAGGCGCGACAGTCTTAACGGCTCACTTTTTCCAGTTTTGAGCCCACCGTAATATCAATTGAACCTTTTTATCTGGCAAAAAAAATGCCCGGGTTGTGTCTCCGGGCATTGGCGTGTCACGTGGATAAGGAGGCGGCGATCTTTTTCAGACGATGCCTTGTCCCATCATTGCCTCGGCTACCTTGACAAAGCCGGCGATATTGGCGCCATTGACATAACTGACGTAGCCGCCGGTGGTCTTGCCATACTGCACGCACGAGGTGTGAATCGCCTTCATGATACCACGCAGGCGGGCATCAACCTCTTCGCGGCTCCACGACAGACGCAGGCTGTTCTGGCTCATTTCCAGCCCGGA
>JAIRRG010000053.1 GCA_031256095.1 Desulfobulbaceae bacterium | reverse complement strand
CCTTAACCGATGACACGTCGCCAAAAACGGCGCAACCAACGTTGTCTTCCTCAAGGTTCAGGGCCAATCCCATAATGCCACCGGGGAATTCGAGCAGTTCCATGGCCATGCAGTTCTGCACGCCATAGACGCGGGCAATGCCGTCGCCCACGGAAATGACCGTCCCGGTTTCATTGAGATCAATGGCGCTCTGGTACTCGCCAATCTGATCCTTGATAATCTGACTGATTTCTTCGGCTTTGATCTGCATCATTCTCTCCCTTTTATGGAATCCTTCAAACCAGCAATCTGCGTCCGGATGCTTCCGTCAAGCACCAGATCCCCCACCTTGGCAATGATGCCGCCGATGATGCTGGTATCAATACTGGTTGTCAACTGCACGTCTTTGCCCGTCAGTTTAGCCAGGGTTTCGCGTACCTTCTTCAGTGTGTCGTCGTTCAGGGCGATGGCCGACACGACATGGCCCTGGCAAACATTGTTTTCCGCGTCCACCAGCGCCGCGAACTCTTCGGCGATATCTGGGATAATGGCCGCGCGTTTCTTCTGCACCACCAGGCGAAGAAAATTGCCCAGCGGTTTATCGACCTGCAGGGAGGCGGTAATCCCATCCATCAGCTTTTCCCGAAGATCCAAAGGATACATGGGGTTGGCCAGGGCGACAGCAATGTCCGGCACCGCCTGGTACACGTCTTTCAGTGTTCGCAACGTCTCGTTGTACTGGGAGAAAACGCCTTTTTCCTTTCCCACCATGAACAGCGCCTTCGCATAACGCCGTGCCAAGATAGTTTGTTTCACTGTACGGCCTCCACTTTGCTGAGGTACTGATCGACAATACGAAGCTGATCATCTGGGGTAAGCGAATTCTTGATGATTTGCTCGGCCATCGCCGCGGCCTTGTCCGCCATCTCATTGCGTAATAGGCGTTTGGCATCAAGAAGCTCTTTCTGCACCGCCATTTCCGCCTGCCGCGTAATATCGGTCGCGCTTTTCTCCGCCGCCTCAATGATGCGGACCCGTTCTTTTTCCGCCTGCACCACCGCCCGGTCGACGATCTCCTTTATATCTTTCTCAATGCCTTCCAGTTTGGCAACCAGCTCTTGGTAGGCCTTTTCCGCGTCCTGACGACGGGTTTCCAAGTTTTCAATTTCCTCACGCACTTGTTGCCTGCGGGCGGAAAGGGCCGTGCCCAACGGCTTAGCGGTAAATTTAACCAGCAGGATCACCAAGACGGCAAAGACGACGACCCGCCAAAACAGGTCGTTCAACTGGGCTTTCGTGACGGTGCCCGCTTCGCCGTGGTGGCCCGTGGCTCCGGCCTCGCCATGGCTGGCTGGGGCGGTGGCCGCGGCTTCATGACCCGTGCCTTCGGCTGGAGAAGACGTGGCCATTAAGGGGAGCGGCGCGGCAATCAGACAGAGTGTCAGAAAAAGCGTGGGAATCAGGCGGTTATAAAATCGTTTCATGTCAGACGCTCCTTCCAAGAATCTTGCTGGCCATTTGCGTGGCGAAACCCTGGAGTTCGGTTTCCAGGGACTGCTTCGCCGCCATCATCTGTTCGTGAATCGTCGCCGTTTGTTTTTCTTTGTCGGCTTGTACCTCTTTCTTGCGGGCATCCAAACGCTGGCTGGCGTCAGCCTGAGCTTCGGAACGGCTGCGGTCGATGGTGTTTTTGGCCTGAACAGCCGCTTGCGCCATCTGGGCGTTCACCGCTTCCCGCCGTTCCTGAGCACTTTTATCGAAGCCAGAAGCCTGCGTTTGCAGTGAGCTCAGATACTCGGCCCGTTTCTGGATGATCCTGCGCACCGGTTTATATAAAACGCGGTTGAGCAGAAACATCAACACCATCATGTTGATAAATTGGATGAGCAGGGTTAAATCAATTGTCAGCATACCAGTTCCTCAGACGTTAAACTTGATATCGTTTCAGGCGGGAAGCAACTGCGACACCAGCTCCGGCACCGCCGCCAGCGCTGCCGGCAACAGGTCGGGCATACTCCCCCCGGCCTGCGCCATGTCGGCGCGCCCTCCGCCCTTGCCTCCGACTCGTTGCGCCACCAGATTCACCAGGGAACCAGCCTGAATCTTCCCTGTCAAATCCGAAGACACAACCGCCAGAAGCGCCGCTTTCTCATTGACTACACCACCCAGCACAGCGATGCCGGAACCAAGCGCCGATCTCGCCTGGTCGCCCAGAACGCGCAAGGTCTGGGGATTATCGAGCTCAACGCGAGCCGCCACCACTTTGATGCCGTCCACCGACACGGCCTTGGCCACCAGCGTGTTCACGTCGGCGCCGGCCAGCCGCGCCGACAAGTCGCCGATTTTCTTCTCCAGCGCTTTCTGCTGGGTAATGAGGCTTTCCACTTTGCCGGCGATGGCCTCGTCACGGGCGCTGAGCAACTGGCCAATCCGCCGCTCCCGTCCCCGCATTTCCTGCACATGGCGTAAGGCCGGAAGACCGGCCAGCGCCTCAATGCGGCGCACACCCGCGGCAATCCCCGTTTCCGAGAGGATGACAACAAGCCCAACTTGGCCAGTGCTGTCAACGTGGGTGCCGCCACACAATTCCATGCTGTAATCGCCCATCTTCACAACCCGCACCGAATCACCGTATTTTTCGCCAAACAACGCGGTGGCGCCCTCGGCGAGGGCCGCTTCCTTGCTGACATTTCGAATGCCGACAGGCAGGTCGGCAATGACCTGCTGGTTGACCTCGGCCTCGACGGCGATAATCTCGTCATCGCTCATCGGCGAAAAATGGGTGAAGTCAAAACGCAGCCGCTCCGGCCCGACTAAAGAACCGGATTGTTTGACATGCTTGCCTAATACCCGCACCAAAGCGGCTTGCAACAGATGAGTCGCCGAATGATGCGCCGCCGTCGCCCGGCGGCTGCTTTTTAGCGTCTCAATCTTGACCATCTGGCTGTCTTCCAATATTCCCTGGCGGATTACCACCTGATGAAAGATCAGCCCCTCGCCCTCGGTGACCGTGTCGGTGACTTCGGCTTCGCCACCCGGCCAGGTGACCTGGCCGCGGTCGCCAGTCTGGCCGCCGGATTCGGCGTAACAGGGGGTGTGGCTGAGGAAAAGCCGTCCACTGTCGCCAACGCCTATCCGTTCCACTTGTTTGCCGGTGGCATCCAACAGGCCCCAGACCTGACTGTCCTCGGCCAGCGACTGATAACCGGTGAATTTGCTCCGGCGGCCTGTAGCGGCGATGGCTTTGACTCCGGCGGCCCACAGACGAACGCCATCTCCCTTGCGGGCGGCGCGGGATTTATCGCGCTGGCCACCCATGGCGGCGTGAAAGCCATCTTCGTCAAAATCCAGTCGCCGTTCAAAGGCGATATCGCGGACTATGTCGAACGGGAAGCCATAGGTGTCATACAGCTTGAAAATGAAAGCGCCATCAATGCGGGAATGGCCTTCCACCGTCAGGCAGACAATATATTCATCAAGTAATTGCAGACCGTTTTCGAGGGTTTCAAGGAAACGTTCCTCTTCATGGCGGACCACTTTGGCAATGAGGTCGGCGGCTTGCCTCAAATGCGGATAAGCGTCGGCCATGATGGCAACGACCGTCTGCGTTGCCTCGGCCATGAACGGTTGATCAAGTCCCAGGTTTTTACCGTAACGCACCGCCCGGCGCATGATGCGGCGCAGTACGTAGCCGCGCCCCTCATTGGAAGGCAAGATGCCATCGGCAATGAGGAAAGCCGCGCCTCTGGCGTGGTCCGCGATGACCCGCATCGCCACTGTCGCCGCCGGATCAGCCCCATAGGCTTTGCCGCTCAATTCTTCTATGCAGGCAATGATCGGCGTAAACAGATCGCAATCGTAGTTGCTGCCTTTGCCCTGCAGTACCGCGGTTATTCGTTCCAAACCCATGCCCGTGTCGATGCTGGGTTTCGGCAAAGGTATCAGCGCGCCGCTTTTCTCGCGGTTGAACTGCATGAAGACCAGGTTCCACAATTCGAGGAAACGGTCGCAATCACAACCGATGGCGCATTCCGGGCGTCCACAGCCCACTTCCACACCTTGGTCGATATGAATTTCAGAACACGGGCCGCAGGGACCGGTATCGCCCATCGCCCAAAAATTATCTTTATCGCCCATGCGGACAATGCGGCCTTTCGGCAAGCCTTCAACCTGTTCCCACAGGGTCGCGGCCTCGTCATCGTCCTGATAAATCGTTACCCACAATTTTTCCGGCGGCAGCTCAAGTTCTTTGGTCAAGAATTGCCAGGCGTAGTCGATGGCGTCTTTCTTGAAATAGTCGCCGAAGGAAAAATTGCCGAGCATCTCGAAGAAGGTGTGATGCCTAGCGGTATAGCCGACATTTTCCAAATCATTGTGTTTGCCGCCGGCGCGGACGCAGCGTTGGCTGGTGACAGCGGTGCGGTAATCCCGCCGCTCTTCACCCATGAAGGTCTTTTTGAATTGTACCATGCCGGCGTTCGTGAACAGCAGTGTCGGGTCGTCTTGGGGCACCAAAGACGAGCTTTCGACCAACGTATGGCCGTGGCGTTGAAAATACGCCAGAAATCGTGAGCGGATTTCGTTCCCGTTCATGCTTTGTCCACAGATTATGATGCCAGCTGATTGTCCCGCTCAATCACCAGCGGCATCAGCGATTTGAATTGAGGAGTTCCGGCGCGTCCGAGCAATTCGTACAGCACCATTTCCGAAGAGACCAGCACCGCGCCCATCGCCTTCATGCGGCGCAGCCCGGCTTGCATATCGTTGTCATGACGGCTGCCAACGCCATCGACAACAATCCATGGCGTCAGCCCGCGCCGCAGGGCGCCCAAGGCCGTCTGGTAAACGCAGATGTGCGCTTCAATGCCGACTAGGATCCAATTCTTCACTTGCGGCATGGTCTCGGCGAGACGGCTGGTTTCTGGATTGTCGAAACAGTTAAATTCAACCTTGTCCAAGCAGGGAATACCGTCGAGCAACGGCTCCAGTTCCGGCACGTGACCGCCCAGCCCTTTCTTGTATTGAGTGTTGGCGATAATTGGCACGCCGAGAATTTTGAATGTTTTTATCAGATAGGCTATGGTGGCGGCGATGCCCTCCGCCCCGACAATTTTCCGCATGAGACCTGTTTGTATATCAACAAGATGCAAACAGGTGGAGTCCGGCTTCAGGAACGGTAATGGTTGCACGAATATCCCTCGCAGGAAAAAGCGAAACGGCAGGGCAATATCCACCACGCGCCCACCTGCTCGCCGGGGCCAAAATACGGAATCGCCATAATTAACCTCTTTCAAGGTTGAGAATCAAGTGCCAGGGTGATTTTATCCAAAAAAAATCCATCGGTATTCGAACCGGCCGGCTGTATGCATCCATGTGGCAACTTGGCGCACAAAAATTGGCTTTCCGCGCCTCCGGGCGGTATAGTCTTTTTCAATCTCAGGGAGGCGTGGTCATGCGCAATGAACAAACCGAAGTGGTCGCCAAGTATCTCAAATCGATG
Source organism: Desulfobulbaceae bacterium (assembly GCA_031256095.1). GTDB lineage: Bacteria > Desulfobacterota > Desulfobulbia > Desulfobulbales > Desulfocapsaceae > UBA8130. The sequence continues at coordinate 5,297 of JAIRRG010000053.1, read as the reverse complement.
TCGCATCCGATCCGGCTGAAAATTCTCTGCCTGCTCTTGGACGGCGAACTTGCCGTCGGTGATCTGCTAAATCAGGTGAACACGACCGGCGCCAATCTGTCGCAGCATTTGCGAATGCTGCGCGAGTTGGGGGTCGTCGTCTCGGACAAAAAGGCTAACATTATTCTCAACCGCATTGCCGACAAGCGCTTCGCTGAGCTCATCCGTATGATACACCGGCTTTTCTGCCCGGACGAATGACTGGCGACGGCGAAGCCCGGGCTCACTCGCCGATTTTCGCGGCGCAGGAAGCCCGCCAGCAGCAATTCTTCTGGTCACAGACCTCACGCTTGTTGAAGCAGGGTTGGTAGCCTTCGGCCTCTTGGACCCGGCGGATAAGTTCGGCCAAGCTGATGCCCCGTTCCTGCCTCACCCCGAGGCGCTCCGCCTTTTTTCTTGCCAAAGAAAACAGCTGTGGTCCTTTCAGGAATTTCATGCCGCGCCTCCATTTCCGCAAGCCATCATATCGGCATGATATGATGTTCTTCCCGCACCGGATGCTGGCCCATAAGCACCGTCCCGGTGCGCCCATCGATTGAGACCGCGTCACCAAAGGCGATGCGCTTCTCTCCGATTTCGCAGTACTGCCGGTTTTCGTAGACCTTCAACTGCTGACAGCCGACGACGCAGGTTTTTTCCAGGCGCACCGCCACCACCGAGGCATGCGAGGTCTGGCCGCCACGTGAGGTGAGAAGACCGTCGGCCAGGCTGATCGCTTTGATGTCTTCCGGCACCGTATCTTGCCGGATCAGAATCAACGGCGTCTTCTGGTCTTCGCGGCGCAGGCGGAGGATATTGTCCTCGCTAAAGACCGCCCGTCCGGACAAAGCCGAACCGGAGACGCCAAGGCCATGTCCCAGCGTCGCTTCCTGCAACTGACCGTCATCGACGAAGACCTCAAAATGCTCCTTTTTCTTGATGGTGATCATATCGCGGGTTTGCAGCAGATAAAGCTTTTCCGCCTCCGGTCCCTCAAAGGTGAATTCGATTTCCTGCGGATTCCAACGCCGCTCATAGACCAGCGACCGGGCGATGACCCGCATCCGGTTGTAGATGTCCGGAAAGCGCCGTTCCAGCGAGTTTTCCACCGAGCGCCCGTCGATTTCCGCCTGTTCGACAGAAATAGCCTGGCTGGTGACCAGGCCGGAGACGATATCTTCGCCCTGGTCGCCGAAGGCGTAATCGCCCCACAGGGCAACTTGCTGCACTTTACGGTAGGGATTAGAGGTGAAAACAACACCGGAACCGGCCTGATCACTGAGATTGCCGAAAACCATGGTCTGAACGATGACCGCCGTGCCCCAGGACTCGGAAAGATCCATGATCCGACGGTAGTCGATGGCCTTTTCGTTGTCCCAGGAATCAAGCACCAGTTCGACGGCGTTGACCAGTTGCAACCATGGGTCGTCTGGGATGCCCAAGCCTTTTTTTCTGATCAGCTTTTGGTAAGCCAGGGCCAGTTCACGCATCTGCTCGGCGGTCAATTGCCGTTTCAGGGCAACGTTGTGATCGGCTTTGGCCTGATCCATCAAAGCCTGGAATTCGTCGCGGTCGATGGACGAAACCATCGACCAGGACTGGAGGAAGCGTCGGTAGTTGTCCCAGGCAACATAGGCGTCACCGCCGTTTTCGACATACTCTTTGATCAAATCTTCGTTGAAGCCGATGTTATGTACGGTGGCCATCATGCCCGGCATCGAGATGGCGCCACCGCTGCGCACCGATAAAAGCAGCGGCCGCTCTGGCGAGCCGAATCGCCTGCCGGTTTCGGCCTCGATTTCGTTCAATGCCTCGCGCAGCCGTTTCATGAAATCGGCACGGGCCTGGGAATAGTTGAACAAAACCTCTCGGCAGCGGAAGATTTCCGTGGTGATGACAAACGCCGGCGGCACCGGCAGCTCCAGATCGACCAGAGTGGCTAGATTGTAGCCCTTGTTGCCCATGTGGATCAGGTCATGCGTCGTCGGATTGGGTCGGGTCAGCGGCGAAATGGCTTTTTCCGGATTGTAACTCATCAACAGATCGAGCTTGTCTTTACTGAGCATATCTTTCTGGCTTTCCAGCGTCTGGGTGATACGCATCAAAAAATTGTCAAGATGCTGGAGGCCGAAGGTCGAGGCAATCAGCTCGCGGAAAAAAGTCTCGGAAAGGCGCTGGACCGAGTGCGACATGTTGCTTTCGTCGTACAGACCACGGTATTTCATCAACAGGTGTTCCTGACCGATCTGCGGAATAATCAGCGACAGGTTGTTCTCATGGATATTCGTGTAGTAGGCATAGATGATGTCTTTGACGCCTTCCGCCAGGCCCCGGAAAATATCAAGGTATTGGGTGTAGGAAAAACGCCGGACGCTCAGGGCGCTGTCGAGTAGCGACAAATAGGTGGAAAAACGCCGCGAGCTGATGCCATCGACATTCAGCGCCCGCAGAAAAATTTTCAGGCAGCGGACGATGGTGAAAAAGGTCGCCTGGGTGATGAAGTTCAGGCTTACCACTTCCTGAAGTTTTTCCAGATAGATGTTGGCCAGGTTTTCCAGGCGGAAGGTCAGACTCAGGGCGTCGAATTTCTTTTCGCGGTAGCGGCCATAGACCGAGGGAATGTCAACGGCGATGTGGCGCTTGTAGTAAATATTCTCCTGGGCCTGGAAAGTCTTCGATGACAAAATGATTGCCTTCAATTGCTCGAGTGCCCCGAGAATCGCCTCCAGGCAGGCGTTAGTATCCCCGCCGTCAAGTACCGCCAAAACCGGTTCGACCTCACTGAAACCCTCTTGGGCGGCCTGACGCAGCTCTTCACGGATTTCCTGGAAACCGAGCATATACTTCTGGTTCAGAAGCCGGAACATCCTGATCAGTAATGCCACGCGCCGCCGCTCCAGCTCTGATTGATCTTCTTGGGCATTCAGGAAATCCTCGGCCACTTTCTCGTCGATGGTCAACAGGTCTTCCACTTTGTGGACATCAAATCTCGTCCACAGGCGTTTCAGCAGTTCGTGCGGCGCGTCGATGAATGGGCCGATGATGTCGATTTGGCGATGAATCTCTTCCGGCAGGAAGGCGGTCAGTTCGGTTTTGTCGAGATTATGCCAAAAGAGAAAAATTGCCTCGATGAAGCCGACGATGAGGTTCGAGCTTTCGACATGCGCCTGCTTGCGCAGAAAATGGATCAGCAGGTCGCGACGGTGGTGGGTTTCGTCGAGTTCAGTCGAAACGTCGCGCAACTCGCCCTCGGAGCCGATCTCGTTGTAGAAAACAGGCATCAATTTGGCGAACTGCTTGCACAGGTTATAGATCGGTTCTATCGCATGGTTGAGCAGTTCGGTGATGTCGCGCTGGAAGAGGTCGGTGTCTTTGACGCAGGTGCCGGACAATTTCAGGTGGATGATCAGGGCCGAAAAGAGGGTCGAGCACCATTTCGGTTCGCGCATGATCAGGTGCAACCAAACGCGGATGTTGCCGAGATGGGCCGGATTGGCCAAAGGCTGCCAGTTTTCATCGACGCCGACGACGTTGGCGTGCTGGAAACCAAAGCGCACTGCCTCCCAGAGAAAGGCTTCAACCATGCGGCTGTTGCCGCGGTTGAACACTTCGTCGCCCAGCACCTGGATGCATTGCAACGAGGTATGGGGATATTCGTGGACGTTAGCCTTCAAAAACTGAAAAGCCTGGCGTAGGAAAGACTCGATTTCCTCAAAACTCTGCTGCTTGATCAACAGCACCAAGCTGCGGTTGATTTCCCTGAGTGTCTCCTCGTGGATCAAATAAAGCCCGCTCGTGTCCATGATCAGAAACAAAAAGAGCATCTTCTGATTTTCGACAAAGCGATGGATATCCTGGGAAGCGCCAAGCCGTTCTTCAGCCTTTTCCAGACAGGGCGGCACCTCACGGTAGAGTCTGACGATGTCGATGAAACCCGGAAATTCCAGGAGCCGCGCCAAAGCGCCGCGGGCATCACCGGCGATGTTGAGGGCGGCGAGTCTCTCGCGGTGGCCATTCATGGCCTGATGTGACAGGGCGGCGAACAGGGTGGTCGCCGCCTCATCGCCCTGCAAGGGGCCGCAGTGCTCGGTAAACCAGGCGGAGGTGTCGTTTCCCGACAGCCAGTAGCGGTAGTTGTCGTCAAGCATGGCCCGCAGCAGTGCCGCCAGCGGCGCGAAGGAAAAAGCGCCGTCCAGCGACGAACACAGCAGGGCGGCGGCGATTTTTCGCACCGCTTGCTGCCCTTGCAAAAGCGGCAGCGAAAAACCGTCGCGGTTTTCAATGACGAAACTTTCCAATTTGCCAATCAGTTGGTTCAGTGCATCTTCATAAATGGTCAGATCATTGGACGACAACAGGCTGACCAGCTTTTCCAACCAGGCCAGGTGGCCGGAGATGGCCTCGGCGAAAGGCTGTGGCTGGCGGTGCAACTCTTGCATCGCTGTGAAAAAAATGCCTCCGAACAGAATGATCGCCTGCGGTCCTAACGGGTGTTGGCGGTAGTAGCCGCAGTTTTTGATGAGAAAACTGCGCAATTGAGGCAGGATAATCCGCCAGTTATGGTAAGGGTGGCAGATTTCGTAGAGTAGTTTTTCCAGGTTATCGTGTAGCCCCTTGTAGCTAACCACCGCGTCGAGCAGCGGCTGAAAGCTGGGATCAATCCGAACCTCGCCCGCGGTTTCCCGTAGATTGGCGCGCAGAGCGGTGGAGGTTTCCTGCAGACTGGCGCGCCGCGCGTCGGAATCAGGAGAAGTAGGAACTTTATCGTCTGTCGTCATGCGGTCACCTCGTCATAACGGCGCTGGCGCCGGGCAAACGGAAGAATCGGAACAGCGGTAAACTCAAACCGCCACAGGAACGGTTTCCGCCCCGGCGCTGGCGACATTTTTGACCGTAGCGCAATTTCAATTTTACAGCGACTTGTTGTTATTCATGTGCAGGATCAGATCAAGCATTCGGTTGGAATAACCCCACTCGTTATCGTACCAGCTCATGACTTTAACCGTATGACCAATTACCTTGGTACAGCCGCCATCGACGATTGACGAGCGGCTGTCGCCACGAAAATCGATGGACACCAACGGCTCGTCGGTATAGCCCAGGTAGCGGTTGGCCGCGGCCTTCAGCGCCTGGTTGACCTCGGAAACCGAAGTATCTTTTTGCACCTCGCAGACCAGGTCGACAATGGAAACCGTTGGCGTTGGCACACGGATGGCCAGGCCATCAAATTTCCCCTTCAGCTCCGGGATGACCAGCGACACGGCGGCGGCGGCCCCGGT
>JAIRRG010000044.1 GCA_031256095.1 Desulfobulbaceae bacterium | reverse complement strand
CGTGTACTCCTGCCAGTAGAGGTCACGCGACGACCGGGTCAGCGTAATAACCTTATCATAGCTGGCCAGGCGGGCCGCGGCGCCGCTGGCTTCGGTCTCGGCCGAACCGAGTGCCGTGCGCACCAACAGCCGCTGATTTTCGAGCGTCTGCACGGCGGCGAGTCTTTCCGCTTCGGCCGCCGCCACTTGATGTTTCACCAACTGGCCGAGCGAGAAATTGCCGCCGAGTATGACGCCGAAGAAGCTGCTATCAGCGGCGTTGTACGGTGTTGTCGACGAGGTTTTGCTGGCGCCGACGCTGATTGATGGCCAACGTCCTGATTTGGCTATCCGCACTTTGGCCTCGGCGGCCTCGGTGGCGGCCTTGGCGGCCAGTACCGAGGGGGCATGTTCGATGTCTCCTCCGTCTTTGTCCAAGTCCGATATAAAACTCTGCGTTGCCATGAGATCGGCGACCTGTTGCGGTCGTACGCCAATCAGTTCGGCCAGCTTGCCGACCGCAATGTCGAAGCTGGTTTGCGCGGTCAGGGCTTCGGCATCGGCGCGCTGGATGGCGACCTCGGCCTGGTTGAGGTCGGAGGCGTCGGAGAGACCGCCGTGGACGCGCTGGCTGATCTTCGCGTGGATGTCCTTCAAGGCCGTTACCTGCCGCTGTGCCGCCGCGATCACGTCTTGGCTGGCGGCGAGCTGAACAAAGGTCGTGGCCGTGTTGAAGGCCACCGTGTCAATCGTATCGCTCAGGACATGGCGCTGTTGCGACAGGGTGGCGTTGGCGGCCGAGATCTGGCTCGGGGTCCGACTGAAGTCGTACACCAGCTGGGTTGCGCCCACCGAGCCGGTAAGACCTGATTGTGAGCTGTTGTAGCCGTAGCTTTCCCCGTAGCCCGGCCTCAGGCCGTAGTCGATGGTCGGGAACCAGGCCGCTTTGGCGATCGCCACCTGGGACTCGCTCTGGGCAACGACGGCGTTGGCCCGGCTGATATCCGGGTGACGGGAAATGGCGATGCCGACGGCCTCGGCCAGGTTCATACCATTGAGATTGACGAGGTGGGCGTCTGGCGATTTTGAAGATGAGTCGACCGTGGTGGCCGTCTCAGGCGGTTTAGTGGCGGCTGTTTTGTTTTGCTCTGTTTGAACCGGCTTAGCGATCGCTGGCTGGCTCGCGACCGTTTCAACCGGCTTGGAGGCCGCCGTCTGGCTTGCTGACCTCTCAAACGGATCATCGCTGGCCGCCGCGTCGTTTGCGGCCGTCGCTAGTTTCATGCCGCCAATCTTGATTCGCTCGGCGGACTTCGGTGACGCCACCGACGAGGTGGCGGCGGCGGTCGTCTTCACTGGCTTGTTGGACGCCGTCGCCTGGCCCTCTAGTGGCGTTCCCCATGAGGCGGCTGCCGAGGCTGACATGGCAACCGTCGACGCCGTCTCACAACCGTTGAATGATTTCTCGCAAAATAAAGCGTTTTGTCCCGGCTTCTGGCAACCTACCAGGGCAATCCAAGACAATGTCGCCGCCAGCAGGGTTAAGACGCCAAGCGACGCGGTCAGGCTATCTTGACGCGCCGCCTTGGCGATCCGTCTGAATACCCTCGGTAATGTGCCCGCCCTTAACCAGTTGGAGATCTTGTTCGTGATCATCATCACCGTCGAAGTCTCCTTCTTATTTGTGCCCCTGCATCAAGGATTTCGTTCATGCGTAACATTTCGATGGGCCATTTTGAAATGGGCTGTGGCTGACGCCCGTTTGCCGCCGGCCAATTGCCCTCTATACCTATAAGAAAGGACTTTACTCTGAAATGGGCTTCTGGCCGTATATACCACTAACCGTATAATACCACACGCTACTTTCAAGACCTCTTTTATACTCAAACGCGGCGTCCTTGTCGAGTAAAGCCCGTTTACGGGCATTTGATCGCGCCTTCGTTGATGTCGTCAAATAACCTCTATTGAAAAAAATTCTTATTGATATTTCGTCCAAATTTTTTCAATTTCTCTAATGAGGCAATTAGCTCACGGATAAAAAACTTGGGAAATTTCAAATAAATTCCGGGCCGTGGCTCAATTTTCACTTCCCGCCGTCATTCGCGGCAAAGATAAACTATATAAGTGTAAGTAAGTGTAAGCCAAGCTGTGGGAGAAAGCAAAAAGTATTTCAAGGTGTTGTAGCGGCCAGTGTCCATATCCTTGCTGCCGCCGGCTATCCAATGAAATGCCACATCTTCAGGAAAAAATTTGGCGGATTCGGCCGCTCCATTCTCCATCCTTATGCAAAAAATGGACAAGGAGAAGATTCTTACGGCAAGCCGATTAATTCTCAAATTTCTGTTGCTGTTAGCGCCGCCAATCTGGTCCGCTTTGCGCAGCTTTGGCAATTTTGAGAGAGAATTCTTACGGCTCCGTTTGCAGGCTGATGTATCCTGCTTCCTTTTGGTGTCTGACAGCAAGGATTGTCGTTTCATTTTTCCCCACATGGTAAAATGCGACATATCCAGTTTTGCCGAACTTGATATTCCATTCCCGGAATGGTTCAGGCGTATTTCTCATTGCCTTTCCGGCGTATGGTTGTTGTTGAAGCAATTGAAGACTGGCAAGAATAGTTTTCTTTGCCCGCTCCGCCGCTGTTGGATTTTTCGAGACGAGGGAAACCTTTCAGTCTTTGCAGGTCAATAAAGCGCCACTAAAGAATATCTTAGCGGTGGCATGTCGGCATTGGCAGTTCATTTTCCGTTTCCCAACTGGCGATCCAATTTTCCACCTCTTCTGCCGTGGCGTGAAGGCCGGTATTCTGGAAATGCCTCCAGGAGGCAAGGACGTCTTTTTTTAATGCTTCGCGCTTTTCCTCCCGTTCCACATATTGATGGGGCTTCCCGCATCATCCAGTGAGTGGTTCTTTGCCGGGATGCGGCAAGGTTTTCATTCCTCTCACGCATGTCTTTGTCTTGTCGAGTTTGATAGATGTCGGATAGGTTGATGCCGTCATATCGTGCCTCCTAAAAGGAGTACCTTTTACTATCGTATTTCGATGATATGGGCAATGTTCTTAGGATGGTTCGGGCCGAAGACACGAGGGAAAGCGTTCAAAGCTTCTAAAAATTTGCCTTGCGTTTTCGACAAATCGCCGGCGTAACCTGGTGTTGAACCCTGCCGCCCCTGTTTGTAACGAGAGGCCAAATGGTAAGGCGTTTTTTCAACGCCGCTTCGTCACTTCGTTCCTCGCAACGACAAGGGCAGGAAATGGTTGTCGTTGCGACCGCGAACAAAGTGAAGCGGGAAGCAATCCATATTGTAGGAAATATTGAAAAAAAATGGATTGCTTCGTCACTTCGTTCCTCGCAAAGACAAGGGCTACTATGGCAGGGAGCACTCTATACGTTTTGATTTATAAATCTGATCAACCATAAAAAAACAGCGCGCTGTCTCATCGACAACGCGCCGTGTAGATACAGGGGCGGGTTTCAAACCCGCCCCCCAACGCCCTTCGCTAGAATCAGACGACGATCTGATGGTTGGCCAATAGGATCGCCAAAGGCGTCGATTCCGGATGCGCGGCCTGCAGCGAAGTCAGCTCAGCGGCGGCGCCGTTTAAGGTGATGAGGGTGCTCCAGGAGAAGCTCGTGCCATTGCCATCGCGGTCAATGCTGACGACCGCGTTGTTGCCAACGATATCGACCTTCAGGTATTGGCCGATCGTGTCGCCAGCGTCGATGGAG
>JAIRRG010000243.1 GCA_031256095.1 Desulfobulbaceae bacterium | reverse complement strand
CGGTTCATGGGGCGGAAACCTTTCAACCCAAAAGAAATTACCACCAAGCTCAGACAAGGAATTATCAGCCAGCCAGCAACCTTGATTTTGCCGATTTTTCCTTTTTATAATGGAATCTTGTCGCCATAATGCCTTGGTTCCGAGTGGAGCAGTTCGACATCAATGACGGCGCGGATGCGTGAAAAGACCTCGCGCAGTTCGGTGCGGAAAGACTTATCGGTAGTGACTTCACGGGCGTTGAAGCCGGTTAAATTGATGCCATTGGCGCGACCAATATAGATGGCCCTGGCGTTGTGAAATTCCTGGGAAATGACGATGCCGGACACCTGACCGAAAATGTGCTTGAAGCGCACCACAGAATCGAAGGTGCGCTCGCCGGCGTAATCGCAAAAAATGTCATCGGCCGGCACGCCGCGCTCGACGAGGCTTTTTTTCATCGTCTGCGGCTCGTTGTAGCTTTTGTGGCGGTTATCGCCGGAGACCACCAGCTTGGCGCATTTGCCGGCGGCGTAGGCTTCGCTTGCCGCTTCCATACGGTAGGAATAAAAAAGATTTTCACCGCCGCCGACCAAAAACTTCGAGGTGCCAAGTACCAGGCAGGCCCGTTCCACTGGCAGGTCGCCGACCTGATTTTTGCTATACTGACGATAGGCCAGGACATGCAAATTGGCGTAGAAGGTCAAAAAGGCCAAAGCCAGCATCGGAATCAAGGCCAGCGCCATTTTCGCTATTTTCTTCGATGACCACACGGTGGGCTCTCGGCAAAGAAGCGGACGCTTGGCCCGCGGCAAAGATTTTTCCCCGGAACGCCTGCATTCCTCCCTTTTACCCATTGCCGGGCGGCAAGGCAATATCTACCATTCTTATGGATTGTCAATCGCCGCGCCCGGCGGCGGCGGCGCTCCTGGCGTATTTTCCGCCCATCGGCAGGCGCCGGGCAACAAAAAACTCGACATTCGCCAGGAATTTCTTAAGGTATAGGGTTGACGTGGTGGCGGCGCCATGGCGCAAGCCTTCGGCAAACCTTGCGCAAGCTTTCCAGCTGTCCGCCCGCCCCCAATTCTTCTGGCAAGGAGCGTTCTGTTGAATACATTCTATAAAAATTTCGGCATGTGGCTGGTTATCGGCTTCAGCATGATCTTGCTGTTTAACCTCTTCAGCGGCAAGTCGTTGTCGAGCGACACCTCGCTCACCTACAGCGAGTTCATGAGCCAGGTCGCCAGCAAGACCATTACCAAGGTGCGCATCAACGGCGATATCATTTCCGGCTCGTTGCAGGATGGCACCTCATTTCAGACCATCTATCCAATCAACGACATGGAGATGATCCCCTTGCTGCGCAAGGCTGGCGTCAACATCGCCGTCAAGGAAGCGCAAAAGGATTCCTGGCTGATGACGATTTTCGTTTCCTGGTTTCCGATGCTGCTCTTAATTGGCGTCTGGATTTTTTTCATGCGGCAGATGCAGGGTGGCGGCAAAGGCGGCGCCCTGTCGTTTGGCAAAACCCGCGCCCGTATGCTCGAACAGGGCCAGAACAAGGTGACCTTCGTTGATGTCGCCGGCATCGACGAGGCCAAAGAAGAACTGGCGGAAATCATCGATTTTCTTAAAGACCCGCAAAAATTCACGGCCTTGGGCGGACGCATCCCGAAGGGCGTGCTGCTGACCGGGCCGCCGGGCACCGGCAAGACGCTTCTGGCCAAAGCCATCGCCGGTGAAGCCGATGTGCCCTTTTTCACCATCTCCGGTTCCGATTTTGTTGAGATGTTTGTCGGCGTCGGCGCTTCCCGCGTCCGCGACTTGTTCAACCAAGGGAAAAAACACGCGCCCTGCATCATTTTCATCGATGAAATCGACGCCGTCGGTCGCCATCGCGGCGCCGGTTTGGGCGGCGGCCATGATGAGCGCGAACAGACCTTGAATCAGTTGTTGGTCGAGATGGACGGTTTTGAGTCGAATGAAGGCGTGATCATCGTCGCCGCCACCAACCGCCCCGATGTCCTCGACCCGGCGCTGCTGCGTCCGGGCCGTTTCGATCGCCAGGTGGTGGTGCCAGTACCAGATGTCGGCGGCAGGCGCAAAATTTTGGAAATTTATGCCAAGAAAACCAAGATGGCCGCCCAGGTTGACCTTGACATCCTCGCCCGCGGCACGCCCGGCTTTTCCGGCGCCGACCTGGAAAACCTGATCAACGAGGCGGCCTTGATGGCGGCCCGTTCCGGGGCCAGCGAAATCAGCCTCGCCTTGCTCGAGCAGGCCAAGGACAAGATTATGATGGGGGCCGAGCGCCGCTCGATGATCATCACCGATAAAGAGAAACGCATCACCGCCTACCACGAGGCCGGACACGCTCTGGTCGCCTGGCTTTTACCCGGCACTGATCCGATCCACAAGGTAACGATCATCCCGCGTGGCCGCGCCCTCGGCCTGACCATGCAATTGCCCACCGACGACAAATACACACACAGCAAGGAAGAACTGGAAAGCGCCATCTGCATCCTCTTCGGCGGGCGTATCACCGAAAAGATCATCTTTGGCAAGGTGACGACGGGAGCGGCCAACGACCTGAAACGAGCCACGGAATTGGCGCGGCGGATGGTTTGCGAATGGGGGATGAGCGACGAGTTGGGGCCGCTCACCTACGGCGACAAGGAGGAGCAGATTTTCCTCGGTCGCGAGATCGCCCAGCACCGCGATTACAGCGAGGAGACGGCGCGGCGGATCGACGGGGCAGTGGCCGGTATCATTACAGCCTGCGCCGAAAAGGTCAGCCGCCTGCTCGAAGATAACCGCGACCTCGTGGAGCGCATGGCCCAGGAATTGCTCGACAAAGAAACGATCATCCAGGATGACATTAAACAGATCTTTGCCGAACTGCGTCCAGAGACAAACGAGGTGGCGGCCCAGCAACAGGCGACACATGAAGGAGAGTGGCGACAACAAGCGAACGTCCTGGAGACCCTGGTTGTTCATGGGACTGGCAATGGATGACAGCTATCAACATGACGACCGCCCGTGTGCGCATCATCGGGATAGTGAACGCCACTCCCGATTCCTTTGCTGACGGCGGCAATTTTCTGACTTTGGACGCCGCCTTAACCCAAGCTGGGCGTCTCATTGAAGAAGGGGCGGATATTCTTGACATTGGCGGCGAATCAACCCGTCCCGGCGCCGATCCGGTACCGCTTGACGAGGAGTTGCGCCGCGTCATGCCGCTAATTACGGCCATCCGCGCCAAAAGCGCCATCCCGATTTCAATTGACACCTACAAGGCGGAAACGGCCCAGCAGGCGCTGGCAGCTGGTGCCAATATCATCAATGACATCACTTCTTTACGCTACGATCCCGAAATGATCGGACTGGTGGCGCACAGCGGCGCGCCGATAATCCTCACCCACATGCAGGGCGATCCGAAGACGATGCAGGACAAGCCGACATATGAGGATGTGGTCCGGGAAGTAGGTGATTTTTTTCGGGAAAAGATAGCGACCCTGGCCGCTCTTGGTGTGCCGAAGGAAAAGATCATCCTTGACCCCGGCATCGGTTTCGGCAAGACCCGGAACCACAACCTGTCGCTTTTGAAACATCTGGATGCCTTTACCAGCCTGGGCTGCCCATTGCTGCTTGCCCATTCCCGCAAGCGTTTTTTAGGCGGCCTGACCGGAACGACGGAACCAGCGGAGCGCGACCTGCCAACGGCGGTGGTGGCGGCCCTGGCCGTGGCCAAAGGCATCAGTATGGTTCGCGTGCATAACGTCGCCGCCACCCGACAGGCGCTGATTGTCGCCGAGGCAATCGCCGCCGCGAAATAGTCAGAAAAACCCGAACCGGCGCTGAACTTGCCGGGCATACCCAAGGGTAAATACTCGCGGCCCGGCATCCGTCCATTGTTCCGCTGACGATCTACGCCGCCACTATCTTCGGGCCGCAGAATTGGCGCCATGGCCACGGCGCGACGCTCACCTTCAGCCCCATCTCGACGCTGTTACCATCACCGGATACCACAGCCCAACAAGGAAATTTATCGGCGCGAAAACCGGGAGAAAATCGTATGGAAATACTAAAGGCAAGCTATGAGGATTTACCCAAAATATTGGATTTACAAAAATTGGCTTATCTGAGTGAAGCGAAATTGTTAAATAATTATTCAATTCAACCCCTTCGTCAAACATTGGCAGAATTGGCTAATGAATTTACGAAAAATGTTATTCTAAAATTGGTCAATAAGGGGAAAAATGAAATTATTGCTTCTGTCCGAGCCTATGAAGAAAACAACCGTATTTATATAGGTAAACTGATTGTTCATCCCGATTACCAAAACCAGGGATTAGGGACAAATTTACTAAAAAATATAGAGACGTATTTTGCCAATAAAACCTATGAATTATTTACGAGCAGCAAAAGCCAAAGGAATTTATTTTTTTATCAAAAAAATGGATATAGAGAATTCAAACGGCAAAAAGTATCCACGGATTTGGAATTGGTGTATATGGAAAAATAAAATCGGATACGGCCTATGCTTTATCGAGCAGGCCTGCTGTATACCCTGCCACATTCGCGCCCTTTTTTCTTGTTTGCTCGCGGCCCACTGGCCGACACGACACCGGCGCTTTTCCGGACAAAAAAGCGAGAATCCATTTGACAAAGAGAGACGCCCTCTTTACAAGAACGGCTGTTTTTTTGAAGAAGTGCCAGCCCGTCGTCAATGGGCTGGCCGCCAGTCCACAGCCTTAGAGCTTCCCTTGCCATTTTCCCAGTATGACTGAAAAAATTCTTGTTATCGCCGAAAAGCCCAGCGTCGCCAGTGATCTTGCCAAAGTCCTGCCCGATAAATTTACCCGCGCCAAAACCCATTACGAGGGAGAACGCTATATCGTCAGCTACGCGGTCGGCCATCTGGTAACCATCTGTTTCCCGGAAGAGATCGACCCGATCTATCAGAAATGGAATATCGATTATCTGCCAATTATCCCAGAGAATTTCCCGCTAAAAGTCATTGAGGACTCGAAGAGCCAGTTTGCCTTTTTGCAAAAGCAGATCCGTAGAAAAGACGTGACCACCATCGTCAACGCCTGCGATGCCGGGCGCGAGGGTGAACTGATCTTCAAATACATCGTGCGGCTGGCCGCCAATACCGGCGTGATGAAAAAAAGCTTCAAGCGACTATGGCTGCAATCGATGACCACCGATGCCATTAAAGAGGGCTTCGCCCATCTGCGCGACGACAGCGAGATGCGCCCCCTTGAAGACACCGCCCTCTGCCGCTCCGAGTCGGACTGGCTGGTCGGGATCAACGCCACGCGCGCTTTGACCGGCTACAACTCACGGCGCGGCGGTTTCTTCCTCACCCCCTGTGGCCGCGTGCAAACGCCAACCCTGTCCTTGATGGTCAAACGCGAACGGCAGCGGCTGGCCTTTGTGTCGCAGCCTTATTGGCTTTTAACGGCAACCTTTGCCCACGCCGGCGGCAAATATCAGGGCCGCTGGATCGACCCGGCCTTCAAGGCCGACGAGAAAAATCTACACGCCCGTCAGGATCGTCTGTGGGACAAGACAAAAACCGAGGCCATCGCTGCCAAATGCCAGGGCAGGCCAGCCACGGTCACAGAGAGCAGCAAAGAGGCGCGGCAAGGCGCGCCGCAGCTCTATGATCTCACCTCGCTCCAGCGCGAGGCCAACTCCCGCTACGGTTTTTCCGCGAAAAACACGCTGGCGCTGGCCCAGTCTCTGTACGAGCGGCATAAGGCCCTGACCTATCCGCGTACCGACAGCCGTTATCTGCCAGAAGATTATCTCGATACCGCCAAGAAAGCGGTCGGGGCCATGAAGTTCGAGGCGCTTGTTCCTTTCGCCCAGACGGCACTGGCAAAAAAATATCTGCATAGCAGCAAGCGGATTTTCGATAATAAAAAAATTTCCGACCACCACGCCATCATCCCGACCGTCATCCAGCCGAAAGGGCTGTCGGAAGCCGAGCTGAAAATCTACCTGCTCGTCGCCCGGCGCTTTCTCGCTGTCTTCTTCCCTCCGGCGGTCTATCTGCACACACGGCGGGAAAGCCTAGTCGAAGGTGAACTTTTTCTAACTGAAGGAAAGATTCTTCTTGAAGCCGGTTGGAAGGCCATCTACGGCGCCGAGGAACAGGACGAGGATGAGGCGACGCTGAAGGCTTTGCCAAAACAGGCTGCGGTCAGTTGCCGCGACCTGGCGGTCGAGGAAAAACAGACGGCGCCACCACCGCGCTACACCGAGGCGACGCTGTTGTCGGCGATGGACAATTCCGGCAAGCTGGTCGAGGACGAGGAACTGGCCGAGGCGATGAAGGAACGCGGCCTCGGCACGCCAGCGACCAGGGCGGCGATCATCGAAAAGCTGCTGAAGGAAAAATACCTGGCGCGGGAAGGCAAAGACCTGGCGCCGACCGGCAAGGCCTTCGATCTGCTGGCCCTTCTTGAGGCAATGCAGATTGATGTCCTCGCTTCGCCGGAGATGACCGGCGAATGGGAATTCAAGCTGAATCAGATTTTGGCCGAAAAAATGAGCCGCGACCAGTTCATGGCCGAAATAAAAGACCTGACCTGCGGCATTATCAAAAAAATCACCGGCTTCCAATCGGAAGGGAAACGCGAGGAGGCGGCTTTTTCACCACTGAACGGCAAACGTGTTTTTGTCACCCCCACCGCCTACGCCTCGGAAGACGGCGCCATTCGCTTAAAAAAAGTGCTGGGTGGCCGCGTCATGCGCGACGAGGAAATCGCCGCCCTGCTGCGGGGTGAAACCATTGGCCCCTTCGCCGATTTTCGCTCGAAAAAGGGCAAGCCTTTTGCGGCCTGCCTGTGTCTGAAAAATAACAAGGTAGAATTTATCTTCGCTGACGGCGGCGATGGCCAGCCCGATGCCGAAACGGTCAAGGCTGGGGAATCGTTGGGGAAATCACCAATCGACGACAGCCCGGTCTTCGCCACGCCGAAGGCCTATGTTTCCATCTCGGCCTTGGATGGCGACGACAAAAAGGGCCTGCGCATCAACCGCACGATCCTTGCCAAAGAAATCAGCCCGGACCATATCCGTGAGTTGCTGAAAGACGGCAAGACAAGCCTTATTTCCGGCTTCATCTCAAAAAGGAAACGACCGTTTGACGCCTGGCTGCTGCTCGATAAAAATGGCAAACTCAGCTTCGAGTTCCCGCCGCGGGTAAGCAGAAAAAAGGCGGCGAAAAAATCCTGACATTATTTTTTATGAAACCTGTCAAACCTGAATACCTGGAGAAAAGCGGGCGGGAGATTGCCATCATTTGCGCCAGCACCGCTATCGACGGCAAAGCGGAAGACCTGGCGGTCTACGATGTCACCGGGCTGTGTGCCTATGCCGATTTTCTCATCATCATGAGTGGCCGCTCGACACGACACGTCCAGGGGCTGGCCGAAAATATCGAGGGAGCGTTGCGGGCCAAGCGCCTCAGCGCCGCAACCGAGGGGCTGGCCGAGGGGCAATGGGTGATTCTTGACTTCAGCGATGTGGTTGTGCATATATTCTATCATGAGCAGCGCACGTTCTATAATCTCGACGGGCTATGGCGCAAAGCGCCGCGTCTGACGGCGAGCGATGCCGGTGTCGCCCCTTCCCGGTCTTCGATCCCCCTCCACATAGAACACAAATAGCCATGACCTACTTCAGCACACGCGGTGGTGTTTCAGCTCTTACTTTTTCTCAGGCCGTGATGATGGGGCTGGCCGAGGACGGCGGCCTACTGTTGCCGCGCACGATTCCCCGTCTCGACGCCGAAACGCTTGGCAACTGGCAGGAAAAGAACTATGCCGACTTGGCCTATGAGGTGATGTCGCGTTTCATCAACGACATCCCGGCCAGCGACCTGCGCGCCTTGGTCAACGAGTCCTATGCCAACTTTGACCATGCCGAGATAACACCTTTGGCCCATTACGGCGGCCTGCATATCCTTGAGCTGTTTCATGGGCCGACGCTGGCGTTCAAAGACATTGCCCTGCAATTTTTAGGCAATCTTTTTACCTACTTGCTGAAGAAGACTGGCGGCCGCATGAACATCCTCGGCGCCACCTCCGGCGACACCGGCAGCGCCGCCATTTACGCGGTGCGCGGGAAGGAAAGGATCAACATCTTCATCCTGCACCCGCACCAGCGGGTCAGCCCGGTGCAGGAAAAGCAGATGACGACGGTGCTCGACAACAACGTCCACAACATCGCCATCCGTGGCTCGTTCGACGACGGCCAGGCCATGGTCAAACAGATTTTCGGCGACCTGGGATTCAAGAGCGCCCATCATCTGGCGGCGATCAACTCGATCAACTGGGCGCGGGTACTGGCGCAGGTGGTCTACTATATTTGGAGCTGCCTGCATGTGCGGGCGCACGAGAACGTCAACTCCATTGATTTCGCTGTGCCAACTGGCAATTTCGGCGATATTTTCGCCGGTTTTATCGCCAAACGGATGCTGCCGGAGGGGACGATCAGGCGACTGGTTCTGGCCACCAATACCAACGATATTCTGGCCCGTTTTGTCAAAAGCGGCGATTATTCATTGGGACCGGTGGTGCAGACTTCCAGCCCGTCGATGGATATTCAGTCGGCCTCAAATTTCGAGCGTTATCTGTATTACCTCACTGACAGTGACCCCAAACGCACCGCTGACCTGATGCGCGACTTCGCCGACAAGGGGCAGCTTGATCTGTCCGGCTATCTTGATCAGATCAAACGCGACTTTACCGCCGAGGCCATCGACGAAGAAAGCGTCAAGGCGACGATTGCCGAATTTTATAAGGAACACCAATACATCCTCGACCCGCACACCGCCGTCGGTGTCGCCGCCGCCCTGCGGCAGCAACAACCCGGCGTCGCCATGGTCTGCCTGGCAACGGCGCATCCGGCCAAATTCGCCGCCGTCGTCGAAGAGGCGATCGGCCAGGAGCCGCCGATGCCAGAGGCCCTGGCCGGAATTTTAGAGCGTCAGGCGCGCTGCCAGGTGATGGATGCTGATGCGGCCCAGGTGCAAGCCTTCATCGAAAGCCATGATGGCCAATCCCGATGACGAGATCTTCGCCGACTACCGCGCCCGCGTCGTGGCGGCGGTGGAATTTTTACGCCAGCGCCTGCCCTTCACCCCGGAGATTGTCATCCAGTTGGGCACCGGTTTGGGCGCTTTTGCCGAACAGTCCGGGGCCGAGGCGGTTTGCTCTCTGCCTTACAACGCCATTCCCGGCCTGCCGCCAACCACGGTGACCGGTCACCAGGGCCAGCTGATCCTGACAAAAATACATGGCAAAAGCGTCGCTATTTTGCGGGGGCGCTTTCACTATTACGAAGGCTATGCGGCGCGGCTGGTGGCGCTGCCGCTGCGGCTGCTGTCGCTCTTGGGGGCCAAGACTTTCATTGTCACCAACGCCGCTGGCGGCTTGAATCTGGCGTTTCAGCCAGGCGCCATCATGCTTGTGCGCGACCATCTGTATTTCCTGCCCGATAACCCCTTGCGCGGGCCGCATATTAAAGAATGGGGAGCACGCTTTCCCGATCTTTCCGCCGTATACACGCCAGAACTGCGGGCCATCGCCCAGCGGGCGGCAGTGGCGGCTGGCATAGCTCCACTTCCTGAGGGCGTCTACGCCTGCGTCGCCGGGCCAAGCCTGGAAACTCCAGCCGAAACCCGCTGGCTGCGGCAAAGCGGCGCCGACGCCGTCGGTATGTCGTCGGTGCCAGAAATACTGGTGGCATGTCAGGCCGGAATGCGCGTCCTGGCGCTTTCTGTGATCAGTAACATCAATGATCCCGACAACTTCCAGCCGATTCTCATTGAGGATATTATCGCCGCTAGTGAACGGGCGGCGGATAAACTGCGACTCTTGCTGCTGGGGATTGTCAATAGCCTGGCGGAGACACCCTGATGCGGCGGCAAGACCGGCAAATCAGTGAGGAAGAGGCCCTGGCGATTCTCGCCAGCGGCGACTATGGCGTCTTGAGCACGGTTTCACCCGACGGCGCCCCTTACGGCCTGCCACTCAACTACTGCCTCTTTGATCACAAAATTTATTTCCACGCCGCCCTGGACGGCAAAAAACTGGAGCATATCGCCGCCAATCCCCGCGTTTCTTTCTGCGTGGTTGGCAAGGCGCAAATCCTGGCGGAACAATTTAGTACCCGTTATGCGAGCTGCATTGCTGCCGGTGTGGCGGTCGAGGTCTTCGGTGAAGAGAAGCTGGCGGCCCTTGCCGCTCTTGTTGCCAAGTATTCGCCAGGTTTCATCGCCAAGGGCGCCGATTATATCGCTGAAGCCCATGAAAAAACGCGGGTCATAACGATTACAATTACATCTGTTACCGGCAAGGCCAGGCAGTAAAAGAAGGCGGGTGTTGCATAAAAAGGCCGTCTTCACTATATTTAAGCTAGATGTTCCGTCTAGCTTAAATAAGCTAACTGGAGGGAAACCATGCGCAGTCAATGGGCGCTTCAGGACGCGAAAAATAAATTCAGCGAAGTCGTCAGCGCGGCCTGTGGAGGAACACCGCAGGTCGTTACCAAGCGCGGCGTTCCGGCGGTGGTAGTGCTTTCTTTTCAAGCCTATGAAGGCTTGGCGCGGCGGGAACGGATGGATGACAGCTTCGCCTCTTTTCTCCTGTCCATGCCCACGGACGGAGACGAAGATGCCGTCACGCTCCCGGCGCTTAAACTGCGCGAAGTGGAGTGGTGATGTATCTGCTGGATACGGTTGTCTTGTCAGAGTTGCGCAAAAAAGAGCGCAACATGGGTCTCACCGCCTGGATCGCTGCAAAACCCGACAGCGAATTGTTCATCAGCGTGATCAGCATTGGCGAAATAACCAGAAGCATTAGCCTGCAAATGAAAGTCAACCCAGACTTCGCCAAAGCGTTGCGCCTCTGGCTGGAACGGCTGATTCTGGCTTATGGCGACAGGATCGTGCCAGTGGACGAGCGCGTCGCCAGACGCTGTGGTGATCTCTCCGCGCAAATCGGCAACACCGATGCGGATATCCTGGTTGCCGCCACCGCTCTCGAACACGATTTGGCGGTTGTCAGCCGCAATGAAAAGCATTTCGCCAACACCGGGGTGAGGGTTATCAATCCTTGGCTATAAATTCCGCACTATGAATTTACAACCCTCACCATTCCATCGGCCAAATATTCGCCAGGTTTCATCGCCGATGGCGCTGATTATGTCGCCGAAGCCCATAAGAAAACGAGGGTGATAGCGATTACAATTACACCCGTTACCGGCAAGGCCAGGCGTTACGTATCGGATGATTTTTAAGATGGAAGGAAACTTCATCGATGTCATCTTGTGACGGGATTATCCGTTCATTTTCTGGCCAAGGACTCGTTTTCCCAAATCAAATATCAAGCGAATGGCTGAAATAATCTATTATCAACACCGTCGGCGCTTCAGACAACAACCATGACAGCAGCCGAACCGTCCCTGATCATCAGTGGCCGCTACTTGCTGCCACAGGCGCGTCAGACCGGCGTCCTTGAAAACCACGGCCTGGCCATCAGCGGCGGCGTTATCGCCGATATAGCGTCAACAGAGACATTGCGTAGCCGCTACCCCAAGGCCAGGCATGTGCATACGGAAGACGGCCTGGTCATGCCGGGCCTCGTCAATAGCCATACCCACGCCGCCATGTCGCTTTTTCGCGGCCTGGCCGACGACCTGCCGTTGGAAAACTGGCTGAATAACTCTATTTTACCGGCCGAGCGCCAACTGACCGCCGAAATGGTCTATTGGGGGACACTTTTGTCCTGCGCTGAAATGATCCGCTCCGGCACCACCGCTTTCTGCGATATGTATTTGTTCGCCAAAGAGGTGGCGCGGGCGGCGGCGGCTTCGAAAATGCGGGCCTGGGTCGGCGAAGTCTTTTATGATTTTCCGTCACCGAGCTATGGGCCACCTGAACAGGGTTTCGTCTATCTCGATGAAATGTTTGAAAAATACCGCGAGGATCGACGCCTTTCCGTCACCATCAACCCACACAGCGTCTACCTCTGCTCGCCAGGCTTACTGGAGCGGCTGGCTGAAATTGCCCGTTCCCGTGCGGCTATCGTCAACACCCATCTCAGCGAAACCGCAGGCGAAGTTAAGACCTGTTTAGAGCGTTACGGCCTGCGCCCGGCGGCCCATCTCGACTGCCTTGGCTTGCTGACACCCAACACGCTGGCCGCCCACGGCGTCCATATCAATGAAGAGGAAATCGCCCTCCTGGCCGAACGCGGCGTCGGCATCAGCCACTGCCTGCAATCGAATCTGAAGCTGGCCTCCGGCATCGCCCCGGTGCCGCTGCTGCTTGAAAAGGAAGCAAAAATAGGGCTCGGCACCGATGGCAGCGCCAGCAATAACAATGTAGATTTGTTTACCGAGATGAAGAGTGTCGCCTTGGTGCACAAAGGTGTCAGCGGCGATCCAACCGCCATGCCCGCTGAAACCGTGCTGCATCTCGCCACCATGGGCGGCGGCGCGGCTTTGGGAGCGGCGGCGACAATCGGCAGCCTGGAAGTGGGTAAAAAGGCCGATTGCATCGTCGTTGATCTTGCTGCCAGCCACCTGACGCCGCTTTATAATTTGCCATCACAATTGGTTTATGCCGCGACAGGCAGCGACGTCCGCCACAGCATCATTGACGGCGAAATTATCATGCGCGACCGGAAAATCCTTGCCTTCGACGAACAAGAAGTGAGGGCCAAGGCGCGGGAATATGCCGGGAAATTCAGAGCCGGAATGTAATGACCACTTCTTTACAGCCCAAACAAATCGCCCAACTTGAGGCCATTGTCGGCACTGAAAATTGTCTGACCGCCGGGGCCGACCGGCTGACCCACGCCTACGACGCGACGCAAAGGCGGTATCTGCCTCACCTGGTGGTTTATCCAAATTCCACGGAGGAAGTCAGCCGGATCATGTGTCTGGCCCATGCCTGGCGGCTGCCGGTGACGCCACGCGGCGCTGGCAGCGGCTTTTCCGGCGGCGCTTTGCCGGTGATGGGCGGCATTGTTCTGGTGCTGACCCGCATGAACCGCATCCTGGAAATTGACCGGGAAAATTTCATCGCCGTCGTTGAGCCGGGCGTCGTTACCGCCGATTTTCAGCGTCAGGTCGAAAGCCTGGGGCTGTTCTATCCACCCGATCCGGCTTCGAAGGAATTCTGTACCCTGGGCGGCAACATCGCCGAAAACGCCGGTGGCCCACGCTGCCTTAAATATGGGGTGACGAGAGATTATGTCCTCGGCCTGACCGTGGTTTCAGCCCAGGGCGAGGTCTTTCGCTGCGGCGGGCGGACCCTGAAAAATGTCGTTGGCTACGATTTGACCCATCTCTTTGTTGGCTCGGAGGGAACGCTCGCCATTGTCACCGCCATGACGCTGCGCCTGTTGCCGAAACCGGCCAGCAAAAAGACGATGCTGGCACAATTTGCCAGCATCGGCGGGGCAGCGCGGGCGGTCACGGGAATCATCGCCGGCAAAATCATTCCGGCGACGCTGGAGTTCATGGATGCGGCAACGCTTTCCTGTGTTCGCGACCGCAGCCCGATTCCACTGCCTGACCAATGTAAAGCTGCTTTAATCATCGAGACCGATGGTGACGCCGTCCATGCCGAAGCGCAGATGGCGGCGATTGCCGCGCTGATTGCGCCCCACGATTTTCTCGGCGGCCAGCTTGCCGCCACCAGCGAGGAGGCGGAACGTATCTGGCAGGTGCGGCGGGCGATCAGCCCCAGCCTGAAACAGCTAGGCCCTGATAAATTCAACGAGGATATCGTCGTCCCGAGAGCGCAGTTGCCGGATATGATTGCCGCCCTTGAGGAAATCGCCGTCCGTTTCCAGGTGCGCATCGTCAACTTTGGCCACGCCGGCGACGGCAATATCCACGTCAACATCATGGTTGACCTCAGCCAAGATGGCGTGCCGGAGCGGGCCAGGCAAGCGGTCGAGGCGGTCTTTCAGGCGGCGGTCAGGTTGGGCGGCTCGATTTCTGGGGAGCATGGCATAGGCACGGTTAAAGCTGGCTATCTGGGCCTGGAAATCGATCCGGTGGCGATGTCCATGATGCGCCGCGTCAAGGCAGCCTTTGATCCGGATAACATCTTGAATCCAGAGAAGATTTTCCCGCCGTTATGAAAAATCCGGAGCTTGCCGACTACCGCGAGGTCATGCGTCAGTGCGTCAAATGCGGCGCCTGCCAGGCCAAGTGCCCAGCCTACCGACTGACCCGGCGGGAAGGAGCGGTGGCCCGCGGCAAAATCGCCTTAGCCCAGGCCTTGGCTGACGGCGAAATAGGTATAGAAAACACGCTGTTGCCCGACCTCGATTTCTGCCTCTTGTGCGGCGGCTGCGCCACCGCCTGCCCCAATGCCGTGCCAACGCCGGAAATTGTGGCGGCGGCGCGGCGGCATATCGGCGCCCAGCGCGGCGGCACAACTTTAGAGCATGGCATTTCCCGCCTCACCGCTTCGCCGAAGCTGATGAAGATGGCGGCGAAGACAGCGGCGGCGGGACAAAGCATATTGTCAGGCTTCTCCAGTAAAAGCATCCCCGCTGAAAGTGGTTTACGTCTGCGCTTGCCGCAAGCCATGGCCGGGCGGCTCTTGCCGCGTATCCCGCATCGCAACCTTTTCGACCGCTTGCCGGAAAAGATCGCGGGCCAGCCGGGCAAACCGACGGTCGGCTTTTTCGCCGGTTGTGGCCTAACCTATCTCTTTCCACATATTGGCGAAAAAGCGGTGGCCCTGTTGACGCGCTTTGGTTATGAGGTCATCATCGCCAAAAGCCAAGGCTGCTGCGGTATTCCAGCCGCCTCCTGTGGCGACGGCGCCGCAGTGGAGCGCCTGGCGGCGCGAAATGTCAGCGCCTTCAAAGAAGCCGATGTCATCGTCACCGCCTGCGCCTCCTGCTTTTCCGGCATTGGCGACCACTACCGGGCGATGGGAGTCGTCGATTTTACCGGAAAAGTCGTTGAATTTTCCGATTTTTTGCTCAGAGAAAAATTGCTAGGCCTCATGGCTGGCCAACAGGAAAGACCAGGAGAAATCAGGCCGCCGCGCCGTGTCACCTGGCACGATCCTTGCCACCTGAAACGCCACGGGCTGACCAGCGGGCCGCGAAAAATCCTCAAGGCTTTGCCTGACGTCGAATTGGTTGAAATGGCCGGGGCCAGCCTGTGCTGCGGTCTCGGCGGCAGCTTTTCCCTGAAACATTACGCTGCCAGTAAAGCCATCGGCACCGAAAAAATCGCCGGCCTTACGGCGAGCAAAGCCGAATACGTCGTCACCGCCTGCCCCGGTTGTCTCATCCAGTTGCAAGATATAATCAGCCAGGCTGGGTTGCCGATGCGGGCGACGCATCTGGTGGAAATGTTGTAAACGGCGGTCAAGGCTCCTGCCGACGGCTGCAAAAATCCCCGTCTTGATGTTTGCGGCTTGCCAAGCCGGCGGCCTGGTGGTAAGGGGTAAAAGGCTTTTGGCCCCACTTCAAAGGACAACTTGATGCCCGTCACCCACGAACCGGAAAACTTGTCCGACCAGCCTCTGGTCGGACACCTGCGCGAACTGCGCTCCTGCCTGGTCATCGCTTTTCTGGCGGTGACGGCAGCCTCAATCGCGGCCTACAACTTCATCGAACCGATCAGCAAATGGCTGTTCGGCCCGCTGATTGGCGTTTTGCCCGCCGGCAGCAGCCTGATCTTCACCTCGTACCAGGAAGGATTTTTTTTTATCTGAAGCTGGCCGTGATCTGTGGCCTGATTTTCGCCAGCCCGGTGGTTTTTTCCCAGATCTGGCGCTTCGTCGCCCCCGGTCTTTACCGTCATGAAAAGCGGGTCATCCTGCCTTTTACCTTTTTGTCCAGCCTGTGCTTTTTCAGCGGCGCCGCTTTTGGTTATTTTGTTGTCTTCCCGCCCGCCTTTCGCTTTTTTGTCAGTTACAACAACTCCTATCTGACCTCGCTGCCAACGGCCACTGAATATCTTTCCTTGGCGTTGTATATGCTTTTGGCTTTTGGCATCATCTTTGAAATGCCGATCTTCATGGTGCTGCTAGCGCGGCTGGGCGTAGTGACGCCGGCCGGGCTGCGCCGCCATCGCCGTTACGCGGTGCTGATCAACTTCATCGCCGCCGCCATCCTGACCCCGACCCCGGATGTGGTCAATCAGTTGATCATGGCCGTGCCGCTTCTGATCCTCTACGAGGTCAGCATCATCGCCGTGCGGCTATTTGGCGGCGGCAAAAAGGATAAAAACGAAAAGGAACAGGGCGGCGCGGCGGACGCTGAACCGCCAGCGGCATAAATCAAAACACCGGGTGAAAGTCAAAGAAGTGCCGGGTTTCCAGCTTGCGGTAGGTGCGGCTTTCCCCCCGCGCAATAAACGATGAGGTGACGGCACCGTTGGCGGTAAAGCGCACGCCTTCCAAAAATTCGCCGTCACTGACGCCGGTGGCGGCCATGGCCACCTCTTTTGAGCGAATCAAATCCTGGACGCGGTAGATTTTGTTGAAATCGCTGATGCCGTGCTCGCTGGCGTCGGCCCGGTCGCGATCGTTCTCATAAAAAATTTTCCCCTCAAAATAACCGCCGAGACAGGATATGGCCGCCGCCGCCATCACCCCTTCCGGGGCGTGGCCATAGCCCATGTAAATATCGGCCTTTTCGCCAGTAATGGCCGCCAGGCAACCGGAAATCTCACCCTCGTCAATCAGACGGATGCGGGCGCCGCAATCGCGTACCTCGCGGATCAGCTCTTGATGCCGCGCCTTGTTAAGGATGCAGACGGTGACGTTTTCCGTGTATTTCTTCAGCGCCCTGGCACAGCGTTTGACGTTGACCACCGGCGGCTGATTGATATCGATGACCGCGCCGATTTCCGGGCCGACCACCAGTTTGTACATGCTGAGATTGGGTACGCTTTGAATCGAACCTTCCTTGGCGATGACGACGTAAGAAGCGGCGCCGCCACGGCCATCGGCAGCGGAATGGTAGGCTTCCAGGCTGATGGCCATGATGTCGGTTTTCGGGCCGCCAGCGCCGATGATCTCCGGCAATTGAAAGGCGTCGGGCCGGTTTTTGAAACGATCGTTGATGAGCCGCCCTTCAATGGCTATCCGGGCCAGGGTCTTGCCGAGGGCGCGGCGGCTGTCGTTGAGGATATCGGTGTGCCGCCCCAAACCTTGCAGCCGGGCCGCAGTCAGGGCGGCAATCTCGGTGACGCGGACGATTTCCATGCCGTAGTTCTTTTCCATTGTCCGCCTCAATTGCCGCTTTTGTCAACACTGGCGCCAGCTTGCCCCAGCGCCCGGATTTTTTTGCCCAGGGCGTCGCGCTTTTTTTTCAAATCCTGACCCACCTGGGTGTCTTTTACCTGCATTGGCTGGCGGAATTCCTCGATCAGTTCGATATCCAAGGGCGCCGACTCCAGCCGCCGCGCCGCTTCCTTGATTTCGTCAGGCGTCGGCAGGATGATGCCGTACATCTGGCGCGGCGTGTGCACCAGGGCGTGGCCACGGTGGTAATAAGCGGCGGCGAAACCACCGTCGATGTTGATGGCCACGCCGTCGTCGCTGGCCATCTTCAGCCCCTTTTTATAATTGACCGGCGTGTGGCCGTAGACGACGCGCCGCACCCCGAATTCTTTCAGCATTTTCTGTTTGAAGGCGGCGCTGGCGATGTTCTCCCGCCAATACAGCGACCGTTCTTCATGCATTGCTTTATCGGTGAGGAAATAGCGCTCAAAAGTCCTCATCGCCTGTTTGCCAAAAAACGGTGATTTCGGGCCGCACCACAGGTAGAAAAACAAATCCTGGTCACGCTGGCGTTGCTCACGCCCGGCCAAATAGTTGACGCCGACACGGCGGATCGAATCCTCAATGAAATCAAGGAGTTTCTTGCCATGACGGCCCATAAATTCATCAAAATCGCCGCCGACGGTCGAGGGCACCAAGGCGTGGATATTCAAGGTGTTGTTATGGACATGGTAGGCGTGTCCGTCGGTGAACAAATAGGCAAGGAGGCGCCTCAGATGATTATTGGTGAGGAATTGACGGGTCAGATCGTCGATAATCTCCTGTTCATCCTCACTCAACAGCATTGGGTCGTCGAGGTTGATGGTCGGGAAAAAGGTGTCGTTCAGGCCTTGCGTGTCACCGGTTTTCAGCATCTCCGCCAGGCGATTCAGCCACAGGCGATCCTGCATCTCGTATTCAGGATTTTCTAAAATGGTGCGTTCTTCGAGCTTGAACTGGATGACGGCCAAAGCCTTTTCCATGGCTCGGCCCAAGGGGGTTTGCGCCTTAACGTTTCCTGTGATTTTATTGTCAGGATAAGTGGCGGCGGCAAACTGGGCCAACCGCCGCGTATCAAAACGCAGCCGCTCCATCATGGCGAAATGATCATAGCGGCAGGTGATGCGCAGGGATTCGGCCACCAGTGAGCGGTTGCCACTGGCGGCGCCCATCCATAAAATGTCGTGGTTACCCCAGACATAATCGACCATCTTCCGGTAGGAAGAGGAGGAAAGAATACGAATGATCTTGTCGGGTTGCTGGCCACGGTCGAAGACGTCGCCCAGCACCTGAATGCGGTCGAGGAGCACCTTCTTGATGGCGTCGGCGAGATGAGCAATCAGCCGCTTGGCGATGAGTTCCTCCTCAAAGATTGGGTCGGGCACCGGCAGCCCGGCCAGCAAGCGGCTGACGATGTCGCGGAATTCCGGGCGGAGAAGTTTCTCGACCTGGTCGAAATTAGTCAGCTTATACTTCAAAATGCCGCACAGGCAGAAAATGATATCCTGCATATCCATCTTGATCTGGTCATCGGTCAGATACTCCTTGCGACGGATAATCCGCACCAGATATTGGATCTTTTCGGCGCTAAAGGTGTTGGGCAAGGCTTCGCGGCAGGTCTGGTACAACATGCCAAAACGGCCGCGCAGAATCGATTTGAAACGGTCACCCTCACCGTGCAGATCACTGATCCATAAAGTGGTCGGGATATTGGCGTTCATGGCGCTTTCGAGGATAAGAAAACGCTGAATTAGCTGATCGAGATCCGCCACTTGCACATTCTGTTTTTCGGAAACGGCCACGGCCGTATGTCGATCGGACAAGATGTTGCCTCCGGCACGGGAATGCTTGTGGTATGGAATAAATTCGTGACTCCAGCCGATTTTCGATTTTCCCAGACATTTCAGCTGCGCCGCCCAGGATTTTGACGCGATTGCCGTGGCGAAAGCCGGGCTTTCGTCATGGTGTCCTCCTGGCGTCCGGCCTTCCGCCTTCATAAAGAGCCAATACTATACGCTGAGCAGCGCATCCGGTCAATTTTCATCCGGTTTCACCACCAGGCAAAGGTAGTGGGTAGGCGCCGGGCAGCGGTGGAGGAGATGGTGGGTGAGACTATCTCAAAAATACCGAAATTTTCATGAAGGCTGAAGCGCACGGCATGGCCGCGCTTGCTGTCGCCGTGACGGCAGGAAAGACAGTTATCCAATTTATAAATAAAAACTTATATAGCATCCCCTGTCGTTGCGAGGAACGAAGTGACGGAGAAATCCATTTTTTCAATTCGTTACATAATATGAATTGCCTCGCTTCGCTCGCAATGACACAGAAAATTATTGAAGTTTTAATTTAGAAACAGAATTACTCCTCGATGAAGGACAAGTTACAACATCCTGATCCGGTTAAGAAAAAACCAGATCAGGAAGGTATCTTACAAAGAGCGGCGAACGAATGCCGCTCCCTGTTCTCACGATTTCAGTTCGGCGCGGTTACTGAAATGAGCCAGCGCCTCCGGGTTGGCAAGGGCTTCGACGTTTTTGACGGCCAGGCCATGCACAACATTACGCACCGCCAGTTCGACGAGCTTGCCATTTTTCGTGCGGGGGATGTCCGCGACTTGCAGTATTTTGGCCGGGACATGCCGCGGCGTCGTATTGGCGCGGATAAGCTGGCGTATGCGGTCTTCCATCTCTTTATTGAGCACCGTGTTGTCCCTTAGACGGACGAAGAGCACGAGACGCACATCGGTCGGGGCTTCCGGCGGCCAGTCCTGGCTGATAACCACCGATTCGATCACTTCCGGCAAGCGCTCGACCTGGCGATAGATTTCCGCAGTGCCAATCCGCACGCCGCCAGGGTTGAGGGTGGCGTCGGAACGGCCATAAATGATCACGCCGCCATGCCCGGTCACTTCGCAGAAATCGCCGTGACACCAGACGCCGGGGAATCGCTCAAAGTAGGCGGCCCTGTATTTACTGCCGTCTTGATCATTCCAGAAAGCGATAGGCATACTGGGAAAAGGACGGGTACAAACCAGTTCACCTTTTTCTTCGACGACGGCCTGGCCATCCTGATCCCAGGCTTCAACCGCCAGCCCCAAGCCAATACACTGAATTTCGCCGCGCCAGACCGGAGCAAGAGGATTACCGAGGACAAAGCAGCAGAGGATATCGGTGCCGCCTGAAATGGAAGCGAGCTGGATATCTTCCTTGATGTGTTCATAGACAAAATCAAAGCTGCGGGGCGCCAGCGGACTACCGGTCGAAAGTATAGCGCGCAAGGCCGGCAATGGGTAATGCTGCGCCGGGAGCAGACCACTTTTTTCCAAAGTCTCAATATACTTGGCCGATGTACCAAAATGGCTGATTCTTTCCTTCTCGGCATATTCCCACAGAATGCGGTTTTCATCGATGAAGGGATTGCCATCGTAAAGGATCAGGGTCGCCCCCGAGGCCAAACCAGAAATCAGCCAATTCCACATCATCCAGCCGCAGGTGGTGTAATAAAACAGGCGATCGCCTTCCTTGACGTCCGAATGCAGCCGATGCTCCTTGACATGCTGCAATAAAACGCCGCCCGCTCCGTGGACGATGCACTTGGGAACACCGGTTGTGCCGGAAGAGTACATGATGAACAGCGGATGATTGAAAGGCATCTGCCGGAATTCGGGGGTTCCGACATGCGTGTAGGGAGCGGTGAAATCCCGGTAAGAAACGGCCCCGGTAATGCTGCCAATATCCAGCTCGGCACCGTGTCTCAGATAGGGAACGATGACCAGGCGGCGGAGGCTCGGCAGCCGCTGCGTCAGTTCGGAGAGATTTCCCCGAAGATCGATGGGCTTGCCCCGATACCAGTAGCCATCACAGGCAATCATCACCTTCGGTTCCGTCTGGCCGAAACGGTCTAAAACACCGGCTACGCCGAAATCCGGAGAGGCGCTGGTGAAGACCGCTCCCAGGCTTGCCGTGGCCAGCATGGCGATCAGGGTCTCCGGCATGTTCGGCATGTAGGCGGCAACCCGGTCGCCAACGTCAACGCCTGAAGCAGTCAGGGCGGCAGCGAAGCGGGCGACTTCCCGGCGTAATTCTCGCCGGGTCATGCGGACTTTGACTTTGTCTTCTCCCCAAAATACCAGCGCTTCCTGATTGCCGCTGTCGCGCAACAGATTTTCCGCGTAATTGAGCCGCCCTGCGGGAAAGTAGCGCGCTCCTGGCATTTTCCCGGCGTCCTGTATCGGCGTATTGCCTTGGGAACCGATAATTTTGGCAAAATCCCAGACCAGTTTCCAGAAATCCGGGGCCGAATCGATTGACCAGGCATGCAGCGCCGCATAATCGCGGATCGGGGAACCGGCGATTTTTTCGGCCTGCTTCATGAAGTCGGACAGTTGCGCCGCCGCCACGCGGGCGGGAGCGGGTAACCAGATGGGGGCATCGCTGCGATCGGGTGTGGTCATAGTGGCATATTCAGAGTCAATGTTAGTTAAATATGGTTAGGCGAGCGAAAGACATCAGGCACGGTTCCCCTTGCCTAACCTGAGAAGGCCTGGAAACAGAATTCTCATGTGATTGATCCAATGGGCGCGCGAAAGCACCATTTCTGAACCTCTACGAATCTTCTCATCCTATATGTGATTCGGATCGGGCCATAGGCCCCACCAAAGTGCCTATGGCCCGATCCGGCGGTTCGCTACACCAAGCCGGTGAGGTAG
>JAIRRG010000223.1 GCA_031256095.1 Desulfobulbaceae bacterium | reverse complement strand
AAGGCCAACGCCACGGACAGGGACGGAGCGATACAACTTTTTGAAACAAACAAGAAAAACCTCTCGAAGGTGAAAAAGATATTGACTGATGGCGGACCCGCTGGCCCGGCGGTTAATCGATGCCTTTGGCTTCGCCATCACTGGTACCAGCGCCAATCTCTCTGGCCAAGCGCCAGCGCAAAATCTCTCTTTGTTGAATCAAGAACTAACAGCCGCCTGCGCGATGCTGCTTGATGGCGGCGTCACGCCTGGAGGCTTCAGCTCCACCATCGCTGGCATCAAGGACGGCAACCTGACGCCCCTGCGCCAGGGGGCGATTGATCTCGCCCTCTCCAGATCGGTAAGCCGCTGAGGCGTCATACCCAGGAGAAGTGGTCCCAAAAATTTGGACTACTTCCTGGCCGAACAATAGGAACCACCTCTCCGTCCGTTCCCTGATTTTCAACCAGCCGTTCGGTTTAATTGTTTGTTCTCCGGCTGATGCCCAGTTTTCGCATTCTCTTGCGCAGGGTCGAAGGATTGATATTCATCAGCCTGGCCGCGCCCTTTTCTCCGGCGATACGGCCATGGCATTGGTCGAGTATTTTGCGAATGTGTTTTTTGTTGACCTCGTCGAGCACCAACTCTCTGACCGGCAGTTCTTCCTTGCTACTTTCGCCGTCTTCCGCCCGCCGCGCCATCGCCTTCTCTCGCTTCAAGGCGCCGATGACCCAAAAGA
The DNA here is from genome assembly GCA_031256095.1 of Desulfobulbaceae bacterium. Lineage (GTDB taxonomy): Bacteria > Desulfobacterota > Desulfobulbia > Desulfobulbales > Desulfocapsaceae > UBA8130. The sequence continues at coordinate 4,072 of JAIRRG010000223.1, read as the reverse complement.
AAATCTGATCGCCGGTATCGAGGATCATCGACCGTTCGACGGTGTTTTCCAGCTCGCGGATATTGCCTGGCCAGTCGTAACGCAAGAGACGGTTCATGGCGTCTTCAGTTGGAGTGGGAATGCGCCGCCGTTTCATTTCTTTGGCTTTTTTCAAGATGAAATAGGCGACCAGATCGGCGATGTCCTCTTTACGCTCCCTCAGCGGCGGCAGGGTGATGGGAAATATCTGTAGGCGGAAGAATAGGTCAGCCCGGAACTCTCTTTCATCCATCATCTGAGTCAAATCCCGGTGGGTGGCGGCGATGATCCGCACATCGGCCTTGATCGTTTCGCTGCCGCCGACCCGGTTAAATTCCTTCTCCTGCAGCACCCGCAACAGCCGCACCTGCGCCTCCACCGACAGCTCGCCGATTTCGTCAAGGAACAAGGTGCCGCCCTGCGCCCGCTCGACCATCCCTCTTTTTCTCGCCACCGCGCCGGTAAAGGCGCCTTTTTCATAGCCGAACAGTTCGCTGTCCAAAAGCGTTGCCGGGATGGCGCCGCAGTTGACCTTGATAAATGGCCCATTGCGCCGCGGCGACAGGCGGTGCACGGCGCTGGCGACCACTTCCTTGCCAGTGCCGGTTTCCCCGAAGAGCAGCACCGGCGTGTCGAGCGGCGCCACCTGATACACCTGAGACATCACTTCCCGTAAGCCACCGTCAGCGCCGATAATCTCTTCGCCGGAGATTTTGCGCAGTTCCTCGTGCAAGTAACGATTGTCGTCGACCAGCAATTCCTGCAAACGCTTCATCTCGCGGTAATGCATACTGTTGGTGAGCGCGATGGCGCAGGGCCTGACCAAGAGGCTCAAAAGATGGACATGCTCGTCAGTCAGAGGGTTGGCGCTCTCGACGGCCCAGGCGCCAAGCATGGTCTTGTCGAGAACCAGGTCGAAAACGACCACGGCGAGGTCGAGAAGGCCCAATCGGGCGGCGACCTTTCGTCCTACCTCATAGTCCCCGAACCGCTCGACGCGGCGGATTCGCAGCGACCGCTGCCGCGCCACCAATTCCCGACCTTGTTGGCTGACGATGGTCTTCACCGGCTCGCCCGGCCACACGGGGCGGTTGGTGTGCACCACGGTTTCCAGTATACCTTCATCAAAATGATAGAGATGCATACTCATATGCAGCGCGTTCGGAATAAATTCACGGACATAAAGCAGGCAGTCAGACAGCGCCGCTTTCAGATTGAGGCTGCCGCAGATTTTTAGAGTGGCGTTTTTGAAAAACTCGTTTTCATCGACTGGCATAGCAATCTCCTTGCCCCATTTTCGTCCCATTTACCGAGTTGTGGAAAATGGGATGACTTTTTTCGCACCATGGCGCGTCTTTCTGCAAAAGTAATGGATATAGCCGTTATTTTCAAGTCGGTTTGTGGATGGCATGTTTTTTGCTTATGAATAGTAAGCGCCATACAGTCAATGAATTTTGCTTCAGCTCTCAAGGACACAATGCCCAACACGTGCTGGCAAGGGAGCTGGCGGGGCTGATCAAGGAGGCAGATGATGGCTAGCAAACGCCCCCCTAGGGTGATTGTAACGAAGATCGGGTTTGATGGGCACGACCGTGGCAGTCGCGCCATTGCCGCTTGCTTGCGCGATGCCGGTATGGAGGTGATCTATACCTCGCCGTGGCAGCAGATTTCCGCCGTGGTAAAGCTTGCGATAGAGGAAGATGCTGATGTGATTGGGATTTCTTCGTTAGCCACTGATCATCTCATCGTTCCCAAACTCATGACCGCACTCAGGGAAGCTGGGCTGGATGATGTTCAGGTGATTGTGGGAGGCATCATCCCACACAAGGATGAGTCCATGCTGGTGAACAGTGGTGTTGCGCAGGTATTTCACCCAGGCACTTCTCTCGGTGAAGTGGCTGAACAGGTCAGGATACTTACCGATAAACGTCGCGGGTTACGAGGAGAAAACAAGCATGAACTCTGTTGACGCCCGCTTCCAACAGGAAGATCTTGATGCCGGGGAAAAACGCTGGGCCAGTGAATTTGCCAAGGCTGTACAGGGTGACGCCACAGTCTACAACCGTTCAGGCATCCCGATTAAACCATTGTATACCCCATCGGATAGAATCAGTGAATGTTATACGGAGCAGCTTGGCTATCCGGGTCAGTATCCGTTTACTCGCGGCATTTATCCCTCCATGCACCGAGGACGGAGTTGGTCGCAGCGACAGCTCATTGGGCTGGGTGTTCCGGAAGATTACAACGCGCGTGTCAAGGACATTTTAGACTTGGGAGCTTCGGCGTTATCGCTGCTTCCTTGTAATTCGGTGTTTCGCGGTTATGACGCGGACGAGGTTCCAATTGAGCTGCTGGGTACTTGCGGCACTGTGATCAACACCGCGGACGACATGGCGGTGGCACTCGACGGAGTGCCCATTGGCGAGGTTTCCACCGCGATGAACGATCCGACACCGTTCACGCTGCTTGCTTTCGAGTTGGTAGTTGCGCGTCGTCGGGGCGTACCGTGGGCAAACATCACCGGGACGTCGAATCAGAGCGATTGCATCTCCCATTTCGTAGCCAACCACATGTTTTTTCGCCTTGCGCTGCAAGGCGCGCGGCGTGTCGTCGTTGACCATATTCGTTTTTGCAATCAGCAACTGCCAAACTGGAATCCGCTGTCGATTGTTGGGCAACATGTGCAGCAAGCTGGGGCCACGCCCGCAGAGGCGATGGCCTTCACGCTCTGCTCCGGCATCCAGTACGCTGAAGACTGCATTGCAGCCGGCATGGTACCTGATCAGTTCTTGCCTCGGTTTACTTTTTTCTTCGACATCTCGATCAGCTTTTTCGAAGAGATTGCGAAGTTTCGGGCTGGCCGCCGCGTATGGGCGCGCCTGTGTCGCGAACGTTTGGGCGCCAAAGATCCGCGCTCCTGGCGGTTCAAGTTTCACGGTCAGACTTCGGGCGTGGATCTTACTCGCCAGCAGCCGCTCAACAACATCGCGCGCGTGACCATACAGGCCGCCGCCGGCATTTTTGGCGGTTTGCAATCGCTACATACCGATGCTTATGACGAGGCGCTTTCCACACCCAAGGTGGATGCCGCACGCATCGCGGTAGCCACGCAGAATATTCTGCGAGAGGAGGCCAATCTCACCGACGTGATTGATCCGCTCGGTGGTTCTTACTACGTTGAAGCGCTCACCGATGAAATGGAGCGGCGCATCAACGAGATTATCGAGAAGATCGATAATGCTGGTGGTATGTATCAGGCTGTTGAAGATGGTATCGTCCAGCAGATGATCGGTGAATCCGCGCTAGCCTTTCAAAAAAGAATCGACGCGGGTGAACAGACGATCGTCGGTGTCAATGCCTACCAGATCAAAGAAGACCCTTCGGTTTATACATCTCTCGAGCTTCCCGATCCTGAGCGCATACGCGCTTATGTACAGCGTTTGACTGAGTTCAAACGCAGTCGTTCCCAGACTGATGTTCAAACGGCGCTGTCGGCACTCGCCCGATCGGCTGGCGATCGCAAACTGAATGTTTTTGAGCATGTAGTAGCGGCTGCCGAAGCGGGAGCTACCCATGGAGAGATTTGCGGCACTTTGCGTCGCGAACTCGGGTTCGGTCAACCGCTGACCATGGTGTGAACATCTTATGAATATCCCTTTGATTGACAAAATCGTGCATGGCGACCGCCGCGCCATAGCGCAAGCCATTAGCATTTTAGAAGACGATGGCGAACGCGCACATGATGTGCGCCGAGGCCTCCACGGTCTCGTTGGGCGGTCCCATGTGATTGGTGTTACTGGCCCACCGGGAGCCGGAAAATCTTCGTTGGTGTCAGCCGTCATTGATGATTTGCGCCAACGTGGGAGAACAGTTGCCGTCGTGGCGGTTGATCCGTCCAGCCCCATCAGCGGGGGAGCCGTTCTCGGTGATCGGGTTCGCATGGGGAAGTCCCAGGACGACAACGGTGTGTTCATTCGCTCGCTTGCCTCGCACGGGCACTTGGGTGGACTGTCTGCCGCCGCGGGCGATGTCATCGACGTATTTGACGCCGCGG
>JAIRRG010000192.1 GCA_031256095.1 Desulfobulbaceae bacterium | reverse complement strand
TTGACAACCTGACTTGATTATATACAGAATTGCACAGAATATATCATACAGATCGACTTTCCTTGGTTTTGTTTCCTTACGTGCCGCTTCCAGGATAGGACGAATCTGTTCGAACTGTTGTCGTGTAATATCACTTGGATACTCGTGACGATCCATTGGTCTCTCTCAAAAATTGTATTGTGTTATATGAACTATCTTATGTGAGAGACCATTATACATCAAAACATGTGAAAACCCAACAAAAAACAACTAAAACACTTTCTTACAGGCCCGACAGGCGCCAACTGGCCGCACTATTCCCCTATCTCGAAAACACCGTTAATGCTCATACGGTCAAGCATGACGCCGCCTTTTCCCTCTCTTTTTCGTGACATGTTTGTTGCCAGCCTTTGCTCTTCCCACAACTTTGCTTCTGGCAAAGACTTTGTGTTTCCTGGAAAATTTGCTTTTGGCCACCGGCGTGGCTTCAGCAATTGGCGCTGCTCCCTGCGGCGTCAAGAGGGCGTCCAGTACCTCTTTTCTCGTGTTGCGTTCCTGGTTGAGCAAAATGGCGAAACGGGCTGGCCCCTGCGGCGTATCCTCGTAGCCAATTAAACAGTAGACGTCGGTCATGGTGCCTGTTTTTGTCAGGGCGCCGAATTTTTCCGGCAGCAGTTCCTTCCACGGCTCAAAGGCGCGTAGGATGGTGAGCATCGCTTTGGGGCTGACGCAGGTATGCCGCGACAGACCAGATCCTTCCTGAATTTGCAAATCGCTAGGTGTTAGCTTCAGATATTGATAGGCGATTGATTCCAGCAACATTTTTTCTTTCGACCAGCTGGCGGGGACGCCGAAGCGCTGAGCGGCGGCGGCCAAGACCAGTTGGTTGGCAACGAAGTTAGTGGAATGTTTGAGAAAAGACCGAACCATCTCCTTGGAGTCCAGCGCCGATTCGACACTTAAAATAAGCTTGGCTCCAGTGGCGACCCGGCCCCGCCGCGCCGAATTTTCCGTGTTGATGCCGGCCTGCCGCAAGAGGTTGATCAGCAGCTCGGCGGTATGGCGCAGGCCCAGCGACACGGTGGAGACGTCGCCACTGTAGACATTGACCCGCTGTGAGCCAACCGGGGCACTGGCCGCCAGTTCCATGGTAATGGGCAGGAGCGGCGTGTTGGGGTCTTCCTGAAAAATCCGTCCGCGAGCATCCTTGCGGAAGGTCACGGTGTTAAAATTGACCGCCAAGGCGCCGTTGCCGGTGTCATAAGCTTGGCGCGAATTTTCTGAGCCGTCCGGCAATTCCGGCGTCAAAGCGAAGGCCGAATCGTCAAGGAGCAACTGGGTGACACGCTGCACGCCCTTTTCCCGCAGCTGCATAGCTGCCTGGCTCAGCACTTCCGAGGTGAGAAAAGGATCGCCGCTGCCTTTAACTGAAAGGATTCCCGTGTCTCGGTCATAATAGAACTGAGTGACAAAATGGTAATTCTCGCCAAGAGTTCGTAAAATGGTTAGGGCGGACAAGACCTTGATGGTTGAAGCTGGAATGAAGCATTGGTCCGCGTGCAGCGAGGCCGTGATTCGGCCATCGACCTCGACCAGATAACCGCCGTCAGCAACGAGGCGGTCGAGACTGGCGGCCCCGGCGGCCTGGGCGGCGAGCAAAAGGAACAGTAGCGAAATAACAAGAGGGCGCATGGCAAGTAAGTCCCGCCCGCCCGCAAATACGGGCGGCGGGGTGTTCATCTCAAATTTTCGGCAATCCGGCCAGCGAACGGGTCAGCTCCGCTTCCGAATAGTCATAGTCGTGCAGCTCGCCGGCGAAGTATTTGTCATAGGAGGACATATCCAACAGGCCATGACCGGAGAAGTTAAAAAGAATAGTCTGCTCCTTTTTCAGATCACGGGTCGCCTCGATGATGGCGGCACGGATAGCGTGGCAGGTCTCTGGAGCCGGGATGATGCCTTCGGCGCGGGCGAACAGAACACCGGCCTCAAAGCATTCTAATTGCTGCACCTTGAGCGGTTCAACGATATTTTCCCGCACCATGGCCGATACCATCGGCGCCATGCCGTGATAGCGCAGGCCGCCAGCGTGGATGCCTGGCGGGATGAAGCCGTGGCCCAGCGTATACATGTAGAGAAGCGGCGTGCTCTGGGCGACATCGCCATAGTCGTAGGCCAGCTTACCCATGGTCAGAGTTGGGCATGACGCCGGCTCGACACCGATGAAACGGATCTTCTTGCCTTCCAGATAATCGGGGAGAAAAGGCGCGGCCAGGCCCGCGAAGTTTGAGCCGCCGCCGCAGCAGCCGATGATGACATCGGCAGTTTCCCCGGCCATGGCCAATTGCCGTTTTGCTTCAAGACCAATCACCGACTGGTGGACGCAAACGTGATTCAAGACCGAACCGAGAGCGTATTTGGTATCTTGACGCGAGAAGGCGTCTTCAACCGCTTCCGAGATGGCGATGCCCAAAGAACCCGGCGTGTCAGGAAACTCGGCGAGGATGTCTCTGCCAGCTTTGGTATCGGTGCTGGGACTGGGGATGACGGTGGCGCCGTAGGTTTGAATCATTGACTTGCGATAGGGTTTCTGCTCGAACGACACCCGCACCATGTAGACCTTGCACTCAAGGCCAAATTTGCTGGTGGCGAATGACAGGGCGCAGCCCCATTGCCCGGCGCCGGTTTCGGTCGAGAGACGCTTGACGCCTTCCTTCATGTTGAAAAAGGCCTGTGGCACGGCGCTGTTGGCCTTATGTGAACCGACCGGCGACACGCTTTCGTTTTTGAAGAAGATTTTTGATTTGGTGCCCAGCGCTTTTTCCAGATTGGTGGCGCGCACGAGAGGGGTCGTCCGCCAAATGGCGTAGATATCCAGCACTTCCTGGGGAATGTCGATGAAACGCTGGTCGGACATTTCCTGGGCGAGTAAACCCATGGGGAAGATTGGCGCCAGCTTTTCCGGCCCCATCGGCTGTTTGCTGACGGGATCCAGCGGTGGATTGAGACCGCCGGGAATATCCACCGCGGCGTTATACCACTGGCGTGGAATCTCCCCATCGGAAAGGAGTATCTTCTTTGTCATTACCTACCTCGTATATAAGAAAGAAAAGACCGGGAACGGCCCATGAAATTGTGACGCGCCTGTTCTACCATAGCCTTTCTTTCAGGGCAACGGTCATCGCCGCCGTGCCACGGACAGAGCGGCGGCGGGAGACATTCTCTCTTGACAGAAGGCGCAGCGGACAGTAAACAAGCGGCCACGCAGCCGGGCCGTTAACTCAATGGTAGAGTGTCTGCCTCTTAAGCAGAGAGTTGTTGGTTCGAGCCCAACACGGCCCACCAGTCAGTTCACGCCGTTCCATCACCGATGGGGCGAGTGTCCGCCACTTAAATAATGGCGGCAAGCAGACGGAAGGAGCATCTTTACTTCTTGACAGAAACGCCCGCAAAGAGTAAACAGCGCGACTTCGCTCGGCGGGTCGTTAACTCAGTCGGTAGAGTATCTGCCTTTTAAGCAGAGAGTCGCGCGTTCGA
>JAIRRG010000157.1 GCA_031256095.1 Desulfobulbaceae bacterium | reverse complement strand
GGATCAACAAGTGCCGAAGGCTTTGGCGTAACTGTGAAGCAACCATTAACTCGAGTTTGCATATGATGGTTCTATCGTTTGTCAGAATTTTACTCAAAAGAACCTAAACGGTTTCTTACGACTTAGAAAAGATGACTAAAAATAAAAAAGACCAGCGCCCAGCTAGCAGTTTGCAAGCGGGGGCCTAGCTCGTCCGAACTTTTGTGAATTCCTCACCTACTCCAACTTGCTGGGACATTCCTGTGTGAAACTTGTCTGCAACAAAGTGGCCAATTTGCCCCGACTCGGTAGTGGCCGTCGTCAGCCGAAGTACTCGCAAACTTTTTCCCATGCCCACCCCTCGCCTACTGTACCGCCACGCCGATAACGGCTTCCTGATTGAGGTAATCGAGGAAGCCGGAACGCGCTCCCTCTACTTCAGCGGTCGGCATCTGCAAAGCCGCCAATGGCTCGAGAACCCGGCAAAACTGCTCTTGCCCTATACCTGGTACATGATGGCCTTCCCGCTGACCGGCGCCGCTGACCCGAAGCGGGCGCTGATGATTGGCGTCGGCGCCGGGTCGATGGCGCTTTTCCTCAGGCAGCATTTTCCAGAATGCCATATTGATGCCGTCGATATCTCCCAAACGATTCTCGACGTGGCCCGGGATTTTTTCGGTCTGCATGAGGATGATTCTTTGTCTATTCATTGCCAGGATGGCGGCCAATTTCTGCGGCAAAGCGACGCCTTTTACGATCTGATTTTACTTGACGCCTTCGACGGCGACGGCATGGCCGAAGACCTCTATTGCGCGCCATTTTTCAACCAGGCAAAAAACCATCTGAGTGCAGACGGTATCCTCTGCTGTAACCTGTGGAGCAACCAGGCGGCCAAGGGGCGCGGCATCGTCCGGCAACTGCGGGGCAGTTTCGTCGATACCATTTTTTTGCCAGTTCCGGAGCGCGCCAACACCATATCTTTATCCGCGACATCGGCAATGCCTTGGCGCGAGACCTACGCCGACCGTAAACGCCTGGCTGGCCTCACTGACCGTTTTGGCCTGGATTTTTTCACCATGGCCGAGGTGGCCTTGCGCCACAATGGCGGCGACGGGCCGATCGGCTTTTGGCGGTGTCTGTTGCGCGGCTGAATCATGAAGAAAGAAGCGGCGGCCAGCGGCTGGTGCCGACGTTGTCGGCGTTGGCATAGCCTCGACCATGGTGACAGCCTGGTCCAGGCCAGGCGATTGATTGAGTGCCTGCGGCAAATGGGCACACTCGCCGGTGACGGCGCGATGGATGCCAGGCTGGCAACGGATTATCTTTTCGCTGCCGACGGCGGCAAGATGTTTGGCGTCCTCGTTGCCGCCGACAGCCAGGGGCGGGAGGTGACGCTGCAAGCCTTTTCCGGCCAGTACAACGGCCTTTTCGCCGTGCCGGGCTGGTCGCCGCCGTTATTTCCAGCCGAAGAGTATCAGCGCCTGGCCGCTGAGGCCGATGTCCGTATCAAAAGCCTGGAGGCGCAAATAACCAGCCTGACCGCGAGCGACTCGCGCCGGGCCTCGTTGGCTGAGGAACGTCGCGCCCTTTCCCGTGCCCTGATGCCGCGCCTGCATGGTCTTTATCAGTTGCAAAATATGCGTGGCGAAACAGCCTCCATCTTTGACGCCTGGGCCAGGCCAGGTGGCATTCCCACCGGCGCTGGCGATTGCTGCGCCCCAAAACTTTTATGCCAGGCAGCGCGGCAGGGTCTAACGCCACTCGGTATCTGTGAATTTTTCTTCGGCGATGGCGGCCAGGGCATTGAGGCGCGGCGGCATCTCGGCATCTATGCGGCCTGCGCCGCCAAGTGCCAGCCATTATTGGGTTTCCTCCTTTGCGGTCTCGACGCGGCCAAGGCACGGCCATAATCATGGATATTCTCATCCTCTACCATGATGATTTTCTTGTCGTCGCGGTCAAGCCGCCCGGCCTGCTGGCAGTGCCTGGACGCGGCGCCGACAAACAGCGCTGTCTGGTCAGTCTTTTACGGGAGCAGTTTCCGCTGATGATTGCCCAGCCCGCCGTCCATCGCCTCGATATGGCGACTTCTGGATTGATGGTTGTTGCTATCAGCGACACGGCGCACCGCCGGCTGTCGCGGCAATTCGCCAGCCGTCAAGTGACAAAGGAATATGTGGCGGTGCTCGACGGCCTGGTGGCCGGCGAGTCGGGCCGCATCGAGCTGGCCTTTCGCCTTGATCCGCAAAACCGGCCGCATCAGGTTTATGATCCGGAGGGCGGCAAGCTGGGCGTCAGCCGCTGGCGGCGTTTGGGCAACGAACAGGGGCGTAGCCGCCTGGCCTTTTTTCCAGAAACCGGACGCACTCACCAGTTGCGCCTGCACGCCGCCCATCCGCTCGGTTTGGGGGCTCCCGTCGTCGGCGACACCCTCTACGGCCACGGTCGCGCCGGTGACCGGCTGCTGCTGCACGCCACCGGCCTGGCCTTCCTGCATCCGATCAGTGGCGAGCATTTGACATTTCGCCATGAGCCGGATTTCTGATGCGGCGCAATCGTTGCGCCCCGTTCGCCCAGGCGGAGCGCGGTCCAGGCCCTGGCATCCGAGGCTATGGCCGCCAGCGGCAATGGTCAGGGCAAGGCCGCGGCCACCTTGCCGCGTCGCCGGTCATTTTTTTATTTTGATATAATTTATAAATTAAAACTTGAATAATTTTCTGTGTCATTGC
>JAIRRG010000151.1 GCA_031256095.1 Desulfobulbaceae bacterium | reverse complement strand
GAGAGGTCAAGGCCGGATAGAGGATGACGCAATCGCCAGATTTAAGATACCCCCGAGGATTTTTCACCGTTTGACTCTTGGCTTGTTCGCTCATAACCTCACTCTTTCGCCTCCGCGCTCGCGTCCGATCCTAACCTCAGATTTTACCGACTTCCCCTCTGATACGTGATACGTGCCAAATTTTCATTCCAGCCCGACCGTCAATGGCACGAAAAACAACATTATATCAAAAAGAAAATGTATAAATCGATGATACCGAAGAGCGCCAGGGACGACAAGAGGCAAAACGGTCGCATGATTCAATTTCTTGTTTGCCGCAACATTTCAAGGCTGGAAGGCGCCAAACGGCGCGGCATCGGCGAAGCGCGGCAAGCGAAACCATTGGCTGTTTGTTGCCAAAAAAACGCCGTCATGAGGATATACACAAACGGAGTAAGCGCATAGCCCTCGCTCCATGTTCAGGTACTGTTCGCCCTGCGGTTTTTTGCCCCGGCGTCTTCCCGGGACGGACCAGGCGCGGTTGCTAGGGATACCGAAAGAAATGTATGAATTTTCGCCAAAATCACCCTGGTGGTAATTTCCAACAGCCGTTCGATGTGCTAAACTTGCCTCGACAAGAACGGAACCCAGCAACTGAATGCAAGTTGTATCAGCGCCTGAACGGCATATTTGTCCGTCCCCGGTCTCCACCTGCAAAGGAGTGTTGACATGGCGTATACGGAAACAACATCAGTAAGTTGGCTTTTCGCTTCCACGGCCAAAAGCCTGGGCGGAGATTGAGGCCGGTAAAGACCTTCGGGATTTCTTCTTAAAAAAATACCGTCAGGAGGGCGTATGGGCATAAAGAGAGTGATCAAGGCTATGACTTCGCTCCCGCTCCAGGCGTTGTTGGCCTTGCTATTTCTTGTCTCGGCCTGTTCGCAGATTGGAGCCGATAAACCCGCTCCGCTGCTTGCGCCAGGGCCTGCGCTTGCGCCAGCGCCTGCCGCCAATTTTACGCTGACCGTACTGCACACCAACGATACTCATTCCTCTTACGGCGGCACAACCGATAAGGGCCTGACCTGTTACGCGGCCATGTGCGCCGGAGGCCGTGGCGGCTATGTCAGGCTGGATCAAGCTGTGCGGGCCATCCGCCGGGATAATCCAGACGCCCTGTTCCTCGACGCCGGCGACATTTTCCAGGGTACTCTGTTCTGGACCCTGCACAAGGAACGTATGCCCATGGCCCTTGTCGACCGCATGGGCTATCAGGCACTTATTCCCGGCAACCACGAGTTCGACGCCGGCTGGCCGGTCTGGCTCCGCTTGGTGGAGAGTTTGAAAACTCCCGTGCTGGCGGCCAACATCTCCTTCGATCCCCGTCCTAACTCTCCGGCCATAAACAAAATTCTTCCCTATCGCATCCTGGAACGAAATGGCCGCAAAATTGGCATAGTCGGCCTCGTCACTGAGGAAACGCCGGAAAAATCTTCCCCCGGTCCCGGCATCAGCTTCAGCAATGCCCAAAAGGCCTTGGAAACCGCGGTAAAAGAGTTAACAGCCCAACATGTGAACATCATCATCGCCCTGACGCATCTTGGCCTGGCAAATGACCGGCTGCTCGCCCGGGCGGTCAATGGCGTCGACATTATTGTCGGCGGACACAGCCACAGCCTGCTCTCGAATGTCCGCGACCGGGTGGAAGGCCCATATCCGGTTGTGGAAAAGAGGCCGGACGGCGCCCCGGTGCTGGTGGTCACCGCTTCCACGGCCTGCATATATCTGGGCAGGCTGGATGTCGATTTTGACGACAAGGGTATTGTCAAAGGATGGCGAGGCGAACCTGTCTTGCTGGATCAGGCGACACTTGCTTCACTGAAGGCGCCGAAGCCAGACGCCGAATTGCTCCAGCTCATTGACGGCTTCGCGGCCCCGGTGCAAAAAATGATGAGAGAACCCATTGGCACCATCAACGCCGCCGGCAAAGAGGGTAGGCCATTGGAAGACCCCAACGTCATGGAATGTCGCCGCCTGGAATGCCTGTCTGGCAATATCGTCGCCGACGCGCTGCGCGCCGTTCCTTTTGGGGAAACGGACATTGCCCTGGTCAATAGCGGCGCTTTGCGCGCTTCGCTGCCCGGAGGCCTTGTCGCTCCTGGCCATGTCCTCGCGACGCTGCCGTTTCAGAATACACCGTTGACCGTAAAAATGCCCGGAGCTGTCCTTTGGCAGGCCCTTGAACATGGCATAGCCAAGTATGGAGAAGGTGAAGGGAGTTTTCTGCAAGTTTCCGGACTGCGGTATGCTTTCAAGGTCTCCCAGCCACCCGGCCAGCGCATAAGTAAAGTCGAGGTCCAGAGCCGGGGCGGCCAGTGGCGGCTACTGGATAAAAGCGCGATATACCAGGTCGTTACTTTGGACTTTACCGCCAGGGGCGGTGATGGCTTTGCCATGTTCCCGCCGTTGCCGTGGCAAGAAGGTGACAAACTGGCAAACGATGTGCTGAGAGTCTACCTTAAACAACATTCTCCGGTCAAAGCCAGACAAGAGGGCAGAATTACCATCCAGTACTGAACTTCCACAGTTTTCTTACTGTCAGGCAATGCTTTTGATAGCAACTATGCGCCCATTCAACAACTGTCCTATTCTTTTCTTACAGCATATCTTTGATCGGAGAGACACGAGTGGCGGCGCTTAACGAGGCCAATACGTCGGCAACTGGCACGAGAAACAGGGGGAGCAATTTGCGCGGTTGTCGGAAACCCTCGTATCGTTTTTTTGCCTGAGAAAGTCCATGTCCATCCTGCCGCCTTTTCCCAACACCATTCTTTTCGTCATCGCCGCCCTGTTCGGCGCCATTGTCGGAAGTTTCCTGAATGTGGTGATCCTGCGCCTGCCCGACGCCGCGGCCTCCATCATCTACCCAGCCTCGCGCTGCCCGCGCTGCCGGCAGCCGCTGTCGTGGCACGAAAACATCCCGGTTATCAGTTATCTCTACCTGCGCGGGCGCTGCCGCCATTGCCACGAGAAAATTTCGTGGCAATACCCGGCGGTGGAACTGACCATGGCCCTGCTCAGCGCGGCGCTGGTGTGGAAATTCGCCCTGACAGCGGTCACCGCCGGTTTCTTCTTGCTCATCGCCGCCCTTGTGGTGATCAGCGTCATTGATATACGCTTACAAATTATCCCTGATGCCATCACCTTGCCAGGTATTGCCGTCGGTTTTCTCTTTGCCCTCGTCAGCGGCCATATCACTTGGCGGGATTCACTGCTCGGCATTTTCCTCGGTGGTGGCATTCTCTCTATCGTCGCCGGGCTGTATCAGTTGCTGCGCCACAAAGAAGGGATGGGTGGCGGCGACATTAAGCTGCTGGCCATGCTCGGCGCCTTTTTCGGCTGGCAGTCATTGCCCTTCATCATCCTGGCCAGTTCACTGACCGGCTCAGTCATTGGCCTCGCCGCCATTGCCCTCGGTAAACGGTTGGCGGCGGCCCGTATCCCCTTCGGGCCCTATCTGGCCGGAGCGGCAGTGGTTTATCTGTTCTTCGCCCAGCAAATCCAATGGTATCTGTCGGCCTACACCCACGGTGCCTGGCCGTAATCCACCGGTAAACCGGTCATCGCCTTTTAGGCAAAGCTGCCCAATCGCCGTCCGCCGAGGATGTGCATGTGCATGTGGAAAACTTCCTGACCGGCCAGCGGGCCATTGTTGAAAACCACGCGGAAGTCGCCAACGTTATTTTCCTTGGCCAGCCGCGCGCCCAGGCGCAGGATTTTGCCGGCCAGCTTGTCATCGGCTTCTTCCAGGGCGGCAACACTGGCCACGTGCTTTTTCGGCACGACGAGAAAGTGGTGCGGCGCCTGGGGATTGATATCCCAGAAGGCGATCATTTCATCGTCTTCGTAGAGTTTTTTCGACGGAATTTCCTTTTTGATGATTTTGCAGAAAATGCAGTTATCCATGATCATTTCTCCTGTGAAGAAATAGGGCCGCCAGTCGCCGCGCCAGCGGCTTCGTGACCGACCGGTTCCGGATGCGCCGGTTTATAGTGCAACGGCGGCATGACGCCAATCAGGCTGGCCGGCAGGCGCGGCATAGCGCTGATGATTGAAACCGCCACCGCCGCCAGATAGGGCACACACTGCACTAAAAGTACCGCCGCCCAGATGCGGATGTCGAGAAGCATTCCATCTTTTCGCAACAGAACCGCCACGATCGACAGGAGCAGGGCGACAGCGAAGAGGAGTTCCTCGCGGGCATTGGTCAAAGCCTGCAACAGGGCGTTGGCCTGGGCGTTTTTCGGTGTCCTGAAAAAGCCGATCTTACTGGTGATAAACCCGGTGAGCATGGCGCGGGCGATGGTGTGCGACAGAGCCAGTCCGGCCAGGGCGGCGGCCAGGCTCTGACGAAAACTGGCCGCGACATTGCGGTGGTAGAGGAAGAACATCTTCAGACTTTTGAAGAAGAAAAGGCTGAGCGGCAAAATGGCGAATAAGGTATTTGGCGGATAGATGTAATCTGGAAACAGTATCATACCCGCCGACCACAGTATGGCCATAACATTGAAAATCAGATTGATGCCGTCGGCGAACCACGGCAGCCAGCCCGACCAGAAATGGTAGCGCTGGCCGCGCGTCAGCCGCGATGACTCCAGACCCAAAAGTTTCATCATGTGCTGGCGCAGAATGATTACCGCGCCGTAAGCCCAACGGAAGCGCTGCTTTTTGAAATCGAGGAAGGTATCGGGAATCAGCCCTTGGCCGAAACTATGGGGCAGATAGGTGGCGTCGTAGCCTTTTTCAAAGATGCGCAGGCCCAACTCGGCATCTTCGGTGATGCACCACTCCGACCAGCCGCCGACCTCTTCGAGAACGCGGCGGCGCACCATGGTCATGGTGCCGTGCTGGATGATGGCGTTACGCTCGTTGCGCGTAATCATGCCGATATTAAAAAAGCCGCGGTATTCGGCGTTGCACATGGCCTTGAAGGCGTTCTCGCCGCCGTCGCGGTAATCCTGCGGCCCCTGAACGATCGCCATATTCGGCTGACGGAACTGCGGCGCCATGGTCTTCAGCCAGCTCTTTTCGACGATGTAGTCGCTATCGATGACCGCCACCACTTCGGCTTGCGGATCGGTATTGCGCAACGCGAAATTGAGGGCGCCGGCTTTAAATCCCTCCAGAGGAGCGACGTGAAAAAAACGGAAGCGTTCGCCCAACTGACGGCAATGGGCCTCGACCGGACGCCAGGCGGCCTCATCCTTGGTGTTATTATCGATGACCAGGACTTCAAAATCCGGATAATCGAGCCGGGCCAGGGCGTCGAGCGTCTGCTTCAGCATGTCCGGCGGTTCGTTGTAGGCCGGAACATGGATCGACACCTTCGGGGTGAAAGCGGGGACGTCGGCTTCGATATTCTCCGGCGCTGGCGGCATCCGCCGCCACTTCTTCGTCCACATCGCCTCCGCCCACTCGTGCGCTTCGGCCATGATCACCATCAGGGCGCCCAAAGCGGCCAGGAACATGACGACACTGACCAAGACCGCCGTTGGGCTCATGTAGCGCTGGGAAAAATCATAGACCACCCAGACGACGAAGATACCCATCAAATAGGCGACGGCGGCGAGAAAGCCCTGGCCGGAGGCGTTCAGGCCGCCGCTGTCACGGAAGAGCAGGAGCAACAAGCCCATCGACAACAAAATGCTGATTACCGCCAGACCCTGCCATTGCGGCACGGGCACTACTGGTTTACTGAAGGCGAATTTCGCCTGCCGGTTGTTGTCGTAGACGCCCCAATGGCTGCCAGCCTCGCCTTCAATCGACTCCTTCCAGCGCTGGTCAAAGGCTTCCATAATGTAGTAGGAATAGCCGTTGTCGGCGGCGACCTTCAGGAAACGCCGCAAGAATTTCGCCTGGTTGTTCAGGCTGGCAACGGCGCTGCCATAGGTGCGGCCATTACTCGGCCAGCCGATTTCGGAGATGAGAATCGGCTTGTCGGGATACCTGTCCTGCAGGGCCCGATACAGGTTGTTGACATAAGAAATGGATTTATCGACGGCCACGCCTTCCCAGTAGGGCAAGAGATGGACGGCGATGTAATCGACATGCTCGACCAGTTCCGGATGCTGCATCCAGATGTAATAAGGTTCGGCGCAACTGATCGGCGCCCAGACCAGTTGTCGCACCTGTTCGATATATTTAATCATCTGCTCGACGGTCTGATCGGTGCGCAGCAAGACTTCATTGCCGACCAGGACCCGCGTGATATTCTGATGATTTTTACGGTAGATTTCGACCAGTTTGGCAATTTCCTGTTCATTTTCCGTCGGATTGCGGTTAATCCACGCGCCCAAGGCGACATTGAGATTGTATTTG
>JAIRRG010000093.1 GCA_031256095.1 Desulfobulbaceae bacterium | reverse complement strand
TTGTCAGCTCTGTCCTTATGGAAATCAGCAAAGAATGGGAAACACAAAAAATCTATCTCCGAATGGATAGACCCAATGCACTCCATGAATAATTTTACAGAAATATTGTTGCTTCGCCCGTTGCTTTGATTGGCGCAAACCTGCCGACCTGGCTTGATCGCAATCAAGCTAGCAACAGAAAGATGCTTTGGAATCTGTTTGTAACAAAACAAATTCCACAGTGCGGTCAACCAGCGAAGTACAAGGACAAACCATGAAGCTGATCAGATCTGACTATACCGGCACGGCAGGCGGCGGACAACCTCACCTAACGATTATTTTTCTTCCGGCGGCTTGGTGTCTTCGATCTTCTTCGCTTCCTCGGATTTGACGGCGTCCTTGAAGTTGCGGATACCTTTGCCCAAACCGGAGCCGATTTCCGGTAGTTTGCCAGCTCCAAAAATAACCACGACGATCACAAGAATGACGAGCAATCCAGGAATTCCAATCATAGCCCACCCTCCGTATACGAAAAACATCAGCGCCGCGATATGGCGCCAAGCTTGGTATCAAACCATGAAATCAAGGCAAAAAACAGAAGTTAAAAAATAGGCTAGTGCCTAGGGAAAGTCAAGTTTGGCCATGGCGGCGACAGCGCCTCATAGTACAGCAAGGAGGCAATAACTTTGTCCGTTCGCTCACCAACTTGTTCATCGACTGACGGTGCCACGCTGGCCGGCCACCGTCGAGAAGTGGGTGAACAGACCTGTCGTTTTGTCAATCTGGGAAAAAAATTTTGCTTTGGTATATTTAGTGCTATCGTGCGTGGCGGTGCCAAAGGTCCGGACCCTTTGGCGCGCATCCGCCGCTCTTAAATCACCTCGCGGTCAAAATGGGCGAGCTTTTCCAAAAACCAGGTTTAATTTTCTGAGATATGAAATTCTTGCCTGCGCAGTTGACCTTCATCCTGGGAAACAAACCAACTGGGCGCAATATTGGCGTCCTGAAGAAATTTTCCCTGCTCCTCTTGAGCCTGGTCATTGTTTACAGCCTGATTTTTCATGTCATCATGCAGTTGGAGGGTAAAAATTATTCAATTATTACTGGATTTTATTGGACATTAACAGTGATGTCAACCCTCGGCTTTGGCGACATTACCTTCACTGGAGACATCGGCAAAGCCTTTTCGATTCTGGTTTTGATGACCGGGGTGATCCTCCTTTTGATCATGCTACCCTTCACCTTCATCCAGTTTTTCTACGCCCCGTGGCTTGAGGCCCAGAGCAAATCCCGCGTGCCTCGCAAACTAAACGGACCGATAGCCGGTCATGTGCTGATTACCAACTTCGGACCGATCGCCATGGTTCTCATTGAGCGCTTGAAACAGTACGGCCACAGCTACGCCTTGATCCTGTCTGATATGCAGCAGGTACTCGATTTGGCTGATCAAGGCTACTCGGTTTTGCTCGGTGAACTGGATGATCCACAGACCTGGCGGAACGCCTCGGTACAAACCGCCGCCATGGTCGTCGCCACCAACGACGACATGAAAAACACGGCCACCGTCTTCACGGTGCGGCAGCTGGCCCCGACAGTTACAATCGTCGCCAGCGCCGATCTGAAAGATTCGCTGGATATTCTGCAACTGGCCGGTTGCCACCTGACCTTTCAGTTTATGGACATGCTGGGACAGGCTCTGGCCCGGCGCAGCCTCGGCAAAACCTCAAACTCGACACTGATTGGCCGTTTCGAAGAACTGGTCATCGCCGAATCGCCAGTCATGCGCACCAACCTGGTCGGCAAGACAATACAAGACATCGCCCTGCGGCAAAAAACCGGCCTGAACGTGGTCGGACTGTGGGAACGTGGCCGCTTCACGTTGCCGAAGGCCAGTACTCGCCTGGAATCGAGCATGGTTTTAGTGCTCGCCGGTTCACAGCGGCAACTGGACATCTACGACGCCCTCATCGGCAAGCGGCAAACCTCGGAAGCGCCGGTTTTGATCCTCGGCGGCGGCAGGGTCGGGCGGGCCGCGGCCAAGACCCTGCGCGATGAAAACGTATCCTACTGTGTGGTCGAGAAAAACCCGCGCCGGCCCGGCGCCGACGGCGAACATTACATCATCGGCAGCGCCACTGACCATGATACCCTGGTGCAGGCTGGCATCACCAAGGCGCCGTCGGTGATCATCACCACCCATAGCGACGAAATGAATATTTATCTTACCCTTTATTGCCGCCGCCTGCGCCCGGACATCCAGATCATCTCCCGCGCTACCCTTGACCGAAATATCAATGTCTTACACAGTGCCGGCGCCGATCTGGTCATGTCGCACGCCCCAATGGCCGCCAGCACGATCATCAATATCCTGACGCCGGGCAGGCTATTGATACTGACCGAGGGACTGGATATTTTCCGCTATCCGGTGCCCGAAGCGTTGATCGGCAAAAACCTGTCGCAAAGCGGCATCCGGGAAAAGACCGCGTGCAGCGTCATCGCCATCATCAGTGAAGGCGCGACCCACATTAACCCTGACCCTATCGAACCTCTGAAATCCGGTGAGGAAATGCTGATGATCGGCGCCATTGAAGCCGAAAAAACCTTTGCGGAAAACTATTTGTAAGAGCAATTATGAATGCCCACGATCATCTGTTTCACGACCTGCCCTCGCCCTGGAATCGGATTCTGCCCTCTGTTTCCGCCCTTGTGGTCTGGGGGATGCTGTTCGGGGTAATCTGGCTGTTACACTCGTTCTTTTTGCTTTTATTTTTGACCTTCGTTTTTTCCTACTTGCAAGAACGCGGCGTGCGGCGACTCGCCAGCCATATCCGCCCCCGCATTCCCAGAGTGCTTTTGGTGTCGCTGATCCTATGGAGCGCCCTGACTGCGGCTGGGATTTTTCTCGTGCCGCAGGTAAAAACCCAGGCGACGTTGTTCGCCGGCCAGTTCCGCGCGTACCTCGTGCGGGTCGATGAAGAAATGGTCACACTGACGGGCAAATATCCGATGCTGGGCAAAGTATTACCGGAAGCGCCGGCGGAGGACACGGCCAGTGCCGGAGGCAAAAAAAGCGGTCACAGCTCGGTTTCCGCCACCTTGTTGCAGCGATTTTTGGGTTTTGGCGAACAGGACGGGGCAAAAAATCTCAATCAGGCGATCAACACCTTAAGCGGCATCGGCGGTAAGGTGGCGACGGTGGCCTCTTCTTTTCTCTTGGCGCTACTCTTTTCTTTTCTCATCATCCTCGACCTGCCCGAGCTGGCGGCGAAAGTGCGCGGCCTGGAAAATACGCGGCTGCGTTTTTTTTACGTGAGCGTCGCTGACAATATCCGCGAATTCTCTGTGGTTTTGGGACAGGCTTTGCAAGCGCAACTGATCATCGCCATCATCAATAGCATCCTGACCGCCATCGGCATCACCATGCTCGGCCTGGGGCAGCATGTGGCCTTCCTGTCAATGATTGTCTTTCTGTGCAGTTTTCTGCCAGTCATCGGCGTCTTCATCAGCTCGGTGCCGATTTGCCTGGTCGCTTTGCAGATTTCTGGTCTGAAGACGATGCTGCTCGCCATCCTGCTCGTGGCGCTCATCCATCTCATCGAAGGATACATTTTAAATCCGCGCATTTATGGCTCATATATGCGGATCAACCCGGTAATCGTCCTCATCATCCTGACCATCGCCGGCAAGCTCTTCAATTTCTGGGGATTGCTGTTGGGCGTCCCGGTCTGCACCTATGTCTTTGGTTACGCCATCCGCTTCCCGCTGGGGAAAAAGGCCTCCACCGCGGAAGTGATGAACGACAAAGAATGAAACAACCCCGCTGTCCATGGCGGACAGCGGGGCGGGAAAATTGGGCGCGGCTTAGAGGCAGCAAACCGACGCCCGTCAATTCCCCATTTCAGAACTCGTAGCGCAGCCCGGCGTAGAAATTACGGCCTGGCCCCGGGTAATCGAGGTAAGTCTGATTATTGCCATCGAAAATGTTGTTGACCTGCAGCCGCAGACTGATTTTGCCATGGTTATCGGCGAAGGCATAGAGTCGTTTGTCAAGGCTCATGTTGACCACCGTGGCGCCGCCCGCCTCGATATAACTGCCGTAGGTCGGCGATCCGGTCCGGTAGTCACTGGTCAGCGTATTGCTGGAGGTGACGGCGGTCACACCGATATTCAAGCCCCAGGCGTCATAACGAAAATCGGCGCCATAGCTGAGGCTGTATTCCGGGGTGTTGGGCAAGGTGTCGCTACCGGCCGATGCCATCGTGGCCTCATCGCCATTTTGCCGCTGCGCCAGCCAGGTCAGGCTCAAGCGAGGCCGGATGACCAGGCCATTCATACTCTGCGGGTGGAATTCCAGGCTGGTCATCCACTCAAAGCCGGCGATTGTCGCCGCGCTAAGATTGATGTAACGGCTTAGGTAGGTGGTCGGGTCGAAGAGAGCCGCGATCTTGTCATCAAAATCGCTATGAAAGTAGGTCAACGAAGAGGTCAGGATGCCGACTGTGACATCGGCGCCAACCTCGTAGGTCTTGCTCTTTTCCGGCTTCAAGTCCATATTGGGGGCATAAAAGTAGGCGTACATGGGGTCGCCCAGATATTCGTTGGGCGCCGGCATACGGAAACCTTCCGCGTAATTGGCCCGTAACTTCAACCAACCTTGCGGCACCACCACCACGCCCACTGACGGCGCGAAGTTGTCCTCAGAGGTATTATCACTGGCCATGTTCATTTTGTAGTGATCGAAGCGGCCACCAGCGGAGAGGATCAGTTTTTCGTTGAACAGCCGGTATCGGCCTGTGAAGAATAGGGCGCTATCCTCCGAATCTCCAGCATCGCTGACACCGGTTTCATCCATGGAATATTTTAGATAGTCAATACCGGCGTTGACAGTCAGGGCGTTACCGTTATAGGTGGTCTGAGCGGTGAAGGCCCGGTTGTCAAGGTCGGTTTCAGTGGGTGTGCCGCCATACATGCTGTGGCTGGGATCGTAATTGTTTTCATCGCGGCCAAAGGCGTAGCGCGCCGACCAGGTGAACAGCTTGTCGGCAGCTGCTCCCTCGTATTCCAAGGCGACGTTGCTATTACGCAGATTATATTGGTTATATGTGTTGTTGTAGCCGATGGCTTTCGGCCCGGAGCCGCTGAGACCATTGTCGGGGAATTCGGCGTCGTTCTGGTTGTAGAAGTTGACATTTATGCCGACGCGCTGATTTTTCAGGAAGGTGTAGCCAAGGTCGAAATTGCTGGCCACGGAAGAACCCAAATTGGTATGGGCCCAGGTATCGCCGCCGCTGACATCGTAGGCGCCACGGCCCTGCTGGCTCAGCGACAGGGCGGCATCGAAACCGCCACCGGCGCCGCGCACGGCCAAGGACTGTTTATTCAGGCCGAAGCTGCCGAAACCGGCCTCCGCCGCCCCATGCAGGCCCTCCTCGCCGCGTTTGGTGATAATGTTGACCACGCCGCCCAAAGCCGACGAACCGTACTGCACCGCCGACGGCCCGCGGATGATTTCGATGCGATCAATGGCGTCGCGGTTCAAATCCATCAAGGCGGCGTTGCTGGCGCCGATGCGCCGCCCGTTGATCAAAATCAGCACCCGGCTATTCCACTCCTGGCCTGTAGCTGGCTGTCCCATGCCGCGAATCAACACGACCTGAGTGGTCCCTTGGTTCATCACCTGAAAGCCCTGGTCCGCCAGCAACTGGCCGACATTGGTAGCGGTGGAAGACTGGATATCTTTTTGTGACAACACCGTGACATTGGCGGAAACTTCTTTCAGACTACTTTTGATGCGGTCGGCCGTGACGACCACTGTGTCGAGCGCCGCCACCTCCCCGCCTTGTTCCGCCTGGGCCAGCGCCGGAGTAAATGAGGCGCTGGCGGCAAGCAAGAGGCTGAAAGCGGCCAGTTTTTTCCTTTTCACGACATTCATCTTGTTCTCCTTTCCTCTGTTTGGGTAAATGGCAGAAAGCGGCCCGCTCATCCTTCGACCGGCTGAAAACAAACGGCGAAAACAAAAAAATCCCGGATTATCAGAAAGATAATCCGGGACGCCCTGTTGTCCGCGTATCGCCGCGCCTCCCCGTCTCGTGGGAAGCGTCTATGTATTTTCAGGCAGGTCTTCTGACTTCTGGCTCATCCTAGTAGCCGCGTCTTCCCAACCTGAAAACGGTCAGTGACTTCCATGCGGTTTTCGTCGCCAGTCACAGCAGCGGGCCTGTCCCCGAATTGCACGGGGTTCCCTTTTCATCCCTTTGCGGGAGCCTGAAAACTGTGTTGCGACTGGCTTATATCCAAACGGGGCAAAGCTTGTCAAGGAAAATTCATTGGCTAAAAGTGTCGCAACTCTCCAAATTGCCGTGTTCATAACCGCGCTTGAACCACGCCACCCGCTGGGCCGAAGTGCCGTGAGTGAAAGAATCCGGGGTGACGTAGCCGCGGGCGCGTTTTTGCAGGCGATCGTCACCGATCATTGAGGCGGCGTTCAAGGCCTGGTCGATGTCGCCCGGCTCGATGATATTGCGGGCGCGATTGGCCTGGTTGGCCCAGATGCCAGCAAAGCAATCGGCCTGCAACTCCAGCTTCACCTGATATTTGTTGTATTCGACAGTCGGCAGCCGGCCGCGCAGCTTTTGCATCCGGTCGCTAATCCCCAAAAGATTCTGCACGTGATGGCCAATCTCGTGGGCAATGACGTAGGCTTGGGCAAAATCGCCGGGGGCGCCGAGTTTGTTTTTCAGGTCATTGTAAAAATCGAGGTCGATATAAACCTTGCGGTCGCCGGGGCAGTAAAACGGCCCGACGGCGGCGCTGGCCGAGCCGCAGGCCGATTCGACCATGCCGCTAAACAGCACCAGCTTCGGTTCCTGATAGCGCCCGCCCTTTTCCTTAAAAATCGCGCCCCAGGTGTCTTCGGTATCGGCCAGCACCGCCGAGACGAAGTCGGCCTTCTTGTTTTCCTCCGCTGATGGCGTCCGCTGTGTCTGTTGTCTTTGTCCCGAAGAACCGCCGCCAATCAGCCCGGTTTGCGTCAAAACCGACGGATCGACGCCGAAATACAGGGCCACCAGCACAATGATAATCGTGCCGATGCCGCCGCCCGCCGCCTTGCCGGAAAAGCCCACGCCCCGCCGGTCTTCCACATTGTCACTACGCCGCTCCGTTTCCCACCGCATAGTTGCTCCCCTTTTACTCTATTACCAACTTTCCCCAGTTATTCACGGAAACAGGGCCCGATATTGACCATAGCCTTCCTTTTCCAGGTCTGAGGCGGCGATGAAACGCAGGGCCGCCGAATTGATACAGTAGCGTAGGCTATCTGGTTTCGGGCCGTCAGCAAAGACATGGCCGAGATGAGAATCGGCCAGCGGGCCACGAACTTCTGTGCGGCTCATGCCGTGACTGGCATCATGCTTTTCAGTCAGGATGACGCCCGGCAGCGGTTTGGTAAAACTCGGCCAGCCGCAGCCCGAATCAAATTTATCGACCGAACTGAACAGCGGCTCGCCGGAAACAACATCAACATAGATACCTGGCCGCTTATTATGCCAAAATTCATTGGCGAAGGGCGGCTCAGTGGCGGCCTTCTGCGTTACCTCATACTGCAAGGGCGTAAGCTTTTGCCTAAGAATTTTTTCCTCCGGCTTGCGCCAGGTCTTTGCCTGTTGTTCGGGCCAACTCCGCTGCAAAAAGGCGGCGCGCCC
>JAIRRG010000085.1 GCA_031256095.1 Desulfobulbaceae bacterium | reverse complement strand
CGGAACGCATCAAGGCGGGCGAGGCGCTGAAAATCGGCCTGGTCGATCAAGTGGTTGACGGCCAGGTACGCGAGGCCGCAATCCGGTATGCGCGCCGGCTGGCTGGCCTTCGCCGCCGCGCGCGTGATCTGCCGGTGCCGGCCGATGATAAGGATGCGATAGAGGCAGCGGTCAAGGATGTTAAACGCGCCGGCAAGGCACGCCCGGCCATCCTGGCGGCCAGCGATGTGGTGGGCGCCGCCGCGCGTCTGCCGTTCGACACGGCGCTGGCGGATGAACGCGCCGCGTTCCTGCGATTACGCCAGTCCGAGGAAGCCGCGGCGTTGCGTTATCTGTTCTTCGCCGAGCGCGAATCGCTGAAGCTCGATCTGCCGGCGGGCACTGTGGGGCGCATGATTGCCTCGGTGGCCGTAATTGGCGCCGGCAAGATGGGCGCCGGTATCGCCATTGCCGCACTCGATGCCGGCATGAAAGTGATACTGCTTGACCAGGATACGGCGGCACTCGAACGTGGCATGGGTCATATTCGCGACCACTACCAACGTCGCGCCGCCGCCGGCAAGCTCGACGCCGATGCGGCCAAGCGCCTGCTCGACAACGTCCGGATGACGCTTGATTGGTCAGCGCTGGCCCAGGCCGACCTGGTGATTGAAGCGGTATTCGAGGACATCGAAATCAAGCGTACCGTATTCGCTTCGATTGATCGCCACGCCCGCGCCGGCGCCGTGCTCGCCACCAACACCTCGTATCTCGACATCGACAAGATGGCAGGCGCCACCGCACGCCCGCGGGATGTGCTGGGCCTGCATTTTTTCATCCCAGCCAACGTCATGAAACTGCTCGAAATCGTGCGCGGCGGAGAAACCTCGCCGGAGGCGCTGGCCACCGCCATGCGTTTCGCGCGCACGCTGGGCAAGCAGCCGGTTGTCACCGGCAATTCCTTCGGCTTTATCGGCAACCGCATCTACACCACCTATCGCCGCCACTGCGAGTTCATGCTTGAGGATGGCGCTTGGCCGGAGCAGATTGATACCGCGCTGCAGGCGTTTGGTTTTGCCATGGGGCCGTTCGCGGTCACCGATCTATCGGGACTCGACATCCCATGGCGCATGCGCCGGGCGCAGGCCGCGACGCGTCACCCGGACGAGCGTTACGTGCCGATTCTCGAGCATCTGTGTGAACAGGGCCGCCTGGGCCGCAATGCTGGGCGTGGTTACTACAGCTATGTCGATGGCAAACAATCGGTTGAGACCGACGCCGTGGTGCGCGAAATCATCGTCAACGCCTCGGTACGGCGCGGTATTGAGCGGCGCGAGATCGGCGCAGCCGAGATTCAGCGCCGGGCGCTGGCCGCGATGGCCAACGAAGCCGCGCGCCTGCTCGGCGAGGGTGTGGCGGCACGCGCTTCCGATATCGATGTGGTGCTGGTGCACGGCTATGGCTTCCCACGCTGGCGCGGCGGCCCGGTATTCTGGGCGCGGCAGCAGCCGCGCGCGGCGCTTGAACAGGCCATGGACGAACTCGCGGGTATCGAAGGACCATGTTTCATGCGCGGCGATATTGGCAACTTACTGACATGAACGTATCCACGAGCGCATCGGCAATTCACCTGGCCAGGAGAATGATATGAACCAAGCCTATATCTGCGACGCCATCCGTACCCCCTTCGGGCGCTACCGTACAGTTCTCAGTTCGAGACCCATTAGCCTGACGTAAAATGGCTATCAATAAATTCAAGATTTATTTGGTATATCAATAGGAGCGAACATGGCAACAACAACACAATCATCACAGGTGCCGGCAAAAGCCTGGTCAGTAGTAATAGCGTGCATGATCTCTAACCTCAGTCTGGGCATACTCTATGCGTGGAGCGTCTGGAAAGTTGCGCTGGTGAACAAAGCGGAAGCCGACCTGGGCCATGTCATGACGGGTATCAACCAGGGATGGCCTTATCTTACGGACGCGCAAGGGACGCTGGCCTATGCGATAGCCGGACTCCTTATGACTTTCACCGTGCTTCCTGGCGGTAGATTTATGGGCAAATTCGGCCCGAAAGTCGGCATCACTGTGGGCGGCCTTCTTGTGGCTCTGGGCTGTTTCGTCGCTGGTTTGACGAAAAGTTATTGCGGCCTGGTCATTGGTTTCGGCATCTTTTGCGGCTGGGGCATGGGTTTCGGCTACGCCGTCGGCACACCGGTCGCTCTAAAATGGTTCGGTCCGCATAAGCGCGGCCTGATTGCGGGTCTTGTCGTTGCCGCATTTGGCGGGGCCGCTCTCTATATAGCCCCTTTAGCCCACTATCTTATTACTCACTTTGGCTTATCCACCAGTTTCATCTCTCTCGGTATCATGATACTCGTCGTTGCCATGGTGGCGGCACAATTTGTGTCGAATCCACCGGTAGACTACGTTCCCCCGGCGCCACCGGTAAGCGCGACGGCGGAGATTAAACAGGCGGCAGCAACAGCGGACTGGACTTCGAAGGGGATGCTTTCCAGGTGGCAGTGTTATGCCTTGATATTCCTTCAGTTCAGCAGCGCTCAAGCCGGCCTCTATGTCATTGCCAACGCGGTGCCGATCTTGGCAAGCACAGCCAAAGGGGTGGAGTTTCTCGCGGCGAATATCTGGATAATCGCCATAGTCACCGCGCTGGGCAGTACTTTGGGCCGCGCCGGAAGCGGTTGGTATTCCGATAAGATGGGGCGCTCCAAAGCCTATGCGCTGAATGCTACAATTTCGCTCCTCTGTCTATTGGCCTTGCCGACGATCATCGAGATGAAGAGCATTCCTCTGCTGTTCTTAGCGATTTTCATCCCTTGCTGGCAGTATGGCGGCGGTCAGGCGATGCTGCCGGTGTTTACAGCCGACTTTTTCGGGGCAAAGTTCCTGCACAGCAACTACGGCTTCGTCTTCATGGGCGGAGGGATCTGCAACCTCTATTCGTGGGGCGCCGGCCATCTCAAAGATGTTACCGGCTCGTACAGCATTGGCTTTTACATTTCCGCCGTTATTCTATTTGTAGCGGCGTGTGTGTCTCTCCTCACCAAAAAGCCGGTGAAAGCGGGAGTAAGCAATTCGTAAATATCTGAGCTTTTTGCAAAATGAACAGTGTATCTAGAGCAATTTAACTTTTGAGGTATGGATATATCCACAAGATTGAAGCTACCCTTGAGAGTCGTTTGCCGTAGGGCTTTCTCGGTTGTGTTTGTGTCCTTCCCTCACTACAGGTATAAATGCTTCTTTATTCGTCCTTCTTTAGGGTTAAAGCCCTCGGCTTTCAGCTAGTGGTTGCATTAGAAAGCCAGGATAGACTATAGCCAAAGGGTGTATGTTCAATCTAAGATAGCGTATCATTTTGTATTTTTTGTGCGAGG
Source organism: Desulfobulbaceae bacterium (assembly GCA_031256095.1). Lineage (GTDB taxonomy): Bacteria > Desulfobacterota > Desulfobulbia > Desulfobulbales > Desulfocapsaceae > UBA8130. The sequence goes on along the minus strand of JAIRRG010000085.1, from coordinate 5,018 downwards.
ATGTTCTTCTATAGCGGTGGGGTAGTTTACTTGAGAAATGATCCAGGAATATCTTTCGCATCATTTTGAACGTGACCCCAATGACGGATTTGACATCAAACCGGCTGCGGAAGCCTGCCGGTTAAAAGCTGGACTTTCAGTCCGCTAAAAAGAACCCACCAGCTTTAGCTGGTGGTCGTTCAGTACAAGAAAAAAATGGCTGCCTCATTTGCTTATCCTGCAACTGATCTACGATTGCTGCCGCTTCGGCGGCGGGCTCGCATTGGTATGTATGGCCTGCGCCGAGAGGTGATAGGTAGTATGAGCTTGCGTAGTGGATTGATGGGTTTCGCTGTGCTCAAACCAATCTACCAGTCATCTTGGCAAGTCTCCTATCATAAAATTAGATTAACAAAACAGCCGCGCGTTATCAATCAGCCGCACCCGGCCATTGACCTGTACCGCCAGGGCCAGCAGAGAGTTTTCGTCAAGTTTGGCCGCTGGCATCAGGCTGGCACCATCAACGACTGTGGCGTATTCGACGGAGAAGCCGGGGTTTTGTTCGATGAAATCCCTAACGGCCTTTTCGATGGCAGCCACCACCGTTTCTTTGTGCTGGGCCAAATCCTGGGCCATGATTAGCGAGCGGCACAGGCAGACGGCAGCCTGGCGTTCTTCTTTCGTCAGATAGGTGTTGCGCGAGCTCATGGCCAGGCCGTCGGCTTCGCGGACGATGGGGTGGCCGACAATGCGCAGGTTAAAGTTGAGGTCGGCCACCAGACGCCGGATCACGGCCAGTTGCTGCCAATCTTTTTCGCCGAAGACGGCGACATCGGGGGCAACAATATGAAAAAGCTTGGTTACCACCGTGGCGACGCCGTCAAAATGGCCGGGACGGCTGGCGCCGCATAGGCCCTGGCCGAGGCCGCTGACCACTACCTTAGTTTGAAAATTTGGGCTATACATCTCCGCCGCCGTCGGTGTGAACAGGGCGTCGACACCCGCCTCAGCGGCCAAGGCGCTATCGCGCTCGAGGTAGCGGGGATAACTGGCCAGGTCTTCCGCCGGGCCGAACTGCATTGGGTTGACAAACAGGCTGACGACGACGCGGTCGGCAAGAGTTTTGGCCCGCCGCATCAAAGAGAGATGGCCTTCGTGGAAAAATCCCATCGTCGGCACCAGGGCGGCCGACAATCCCTGACGCTGCCATGAGGCGCGGCATTGCCGCATGGCAGCAATATCGGCGTAGCGGTTCACTGCCGTGTCCGCAACTGGGCAATTTTTTCATCAAGCATAGTTATGGCCTCGCTCCCGGCCAGACCGGCTCCAGCTTGGCTAGCCTCGGCTTTGTAGCCTTCGTAAACGGTGATCGCTTTGCCCCAATCCTTTTTCGCCTCATACTGACCGCCGAGGCCGAGGCAAGCGATAAATTGATAGGCTTTATGCTTTTGCAGTTTTTCGTAAGTGGCGATGGCATCGTCGTATTTACCCATCGCTTCTTGAGTCTGGCCCAAGGCGTTCAGGAGCAGTGGCTGCAGGGGATTGCCAGCGCTGACTTTGCCAAGGAGAGTGGTGTAGGCGCTGGCCGCCCGGGTGTAATCCTTTTTTTCCATGGCTAGGCGCGCCAGCTCGATTTCGGCCCATAAGGCGGCGTTGGTGCGCGGATAGGTGTTCATCAGCCGCGCCAGATTGTCAGCCAATTTGCTCTTTTCTTGCGACAGGGCCGTAGCCAGGGCCGATGAACTCTTTTCAATCCGTTGGCTGCGCCAGGAATTGTACAGCGACAGGGCGACGACCAGAACGATCAGCGCGATGCAGGCGGTGTGGATTAAGCCGCGGTGGGCGCGGTAGGTTTCAATCGCCGGCAACGGCAGATTAAAATGCACCAGCAGGGTTTCAATTTTACCCATCTGGCTGGGATCGATATGCTTCTTTTCAAAAACGCTTGGCGACGCCATCTCTCGCTCCCGTTCTTATTCGCCAAAGGAATCGGCGAATAATTGAGTGATGGCGCTGTGTCCGGCCTCGCTGAGGTAGCGGGTGCCGGAGCCAACGAATGTGTCGTATTCGATGCGTGGGTTGTCTTCCTGCCAGCCGTCCTTGTTCTTCCAGGTGAACCATTTTTTGGTTGGCTGATCAAAAACATGCAGTGGCCGATTGAACATTTTCGCCAATTCCACCGCCCAGCCGGTGCCGCCTTTGACTGAGCCGTCTTCCTGAATGGCGCCGACAACGAAGACCTGATGGCCATGATTGACCATGTGGAAGATGGTTTGCAGTACCTTTCTGATCTTCTCGGTTTCATAGTAGGTGCGGTTCATCATGCGCGAGGCCAGTTCCATGCTGATGTCGCCACGTTCGAGGTCTTCCTGGCTGAGGATGACGGCATTTTTCTCCCGGCAGAGTTTGTGGCCGTCAAAAGAGAAGATCACTTCGTTGACGCCGGCTTTTTCGGCGGCTTCCCCGAAGGCGGTTTCCGCTCCTTTCAGACCGCTGCTGTAAAAGGTGCAATTGGCTGGATTCATAAAAGGCTCCTTGTCAGGTAAAAGAGATTATGCATAAGATATGTATTCTAAACTGAAAAATCTGGAAATAGCAATGCTGGCGTTTGTCTGGGGTGTTCAGTCTAGGTGTTTGGTCTGAGGCGTTCGCCTAGGCGTTTGCCTGTGGCATTCGGCTTATGCTTTTTTGTGGGCGCGAACATAAAGACGCCAAGGCGCCGGATAGCCTTCGTGGGTTAGATTGGGATCAGCGGGATCAAGGAAATCCTCATAAGATTCAAAGGTCATCCAGTTGGTGCGGCGCTGCTCCGTCGATGACATAGGATGGCGGCAGAATTGTATGATGTCCTCAAAACCAGCCCGCAGCAGCCAGTTTTCCAGGCAGGATGCGGTTGGCACAAACCAGGTGCCGGGCGCCTTGGCGTAGGTTGCTTCCGGGAAGAGGGCGACCGGCTGGTCACCGGGGATGATCTGACTTTCGACGATTAAAATGCCGCCTGGCCGCAGCGCCGTCATGGCGTCGCGCAGGCAATCAACCGGTGACGAGCGGTGGTAGAGAATACCCATCATGAAAATAATGTCGAAGCAGGTGGGAAAAAGGCTCAGATGCTCGACGCCGAAGAAGGCGATGTCAAGATTGTCCCGCCCAGCCATGGCGTTTAACGCTTTGAAAGAGTAGTAATGCTGAACCACCGGCTCAAAACCGAGCGCCAGTTTTGGCTGCGACTCGCTCATCTTGAACAGATAATAACCGTTATTGCAACCAATGTCGGCGATGATTTTTCCACGTAAGTCTGGCAACATCGGCGCCAAACGATTCCATTTGCGCTGGCTCTGCCACTCGGCATCAATGTCAACGCCGAAAATCGAAAATGGCCCCTTGCGCCAGGGCATGAATTGCCGAAGGTGGAATTCAATTTCTTGCCGCTCCGCCTCGCTCACTTCATCGGCGGCGCCAATGACGACGGCATCGCCGCTGGCGTCAACATGCCGCGTCTGGTACAGGCTCAACCCGGCCAATGCTTTCTGGTAGCGGCGGAAGCCTTTCTTGGCCTGGCTGACCCATGTCTGCCGTTCATTGTGCAGGGCAATGATGGCGTTGGCCCGCTTGAGGTCCGGTATGTCGCTGCATAAATCGAGAAGGGTCATAATGCTGGCATGGCAAGGAGGAAGGAACTGGCAGAGTGAATTGAATGACTTGCCGGGCGACTGTACCAGTCTCTACTGGGATAGGTGAAGAAAAGAATTGACGCCGCCGTAACGGCGATGGTATCAGAAGCCAATTTTAGCGCAATTTCGCTTAAACGCCGCCGCGTGTTTGGGGCGCTGTCACGCTTTGTTCCTCTTCTCGTTTTGCCGCTGGCTATGAAATGAAGCCGAAAACGGCCATTGTCCTCGCCCATTTCGGCACTACCGCCCTGTCGGGGCTGAAGTCGATTGCTGCCATCTCGGCAGCCGTGCGCCGGGCCTATCCCGACGCCGCGCTGCGTCTTGCCTTCACCTCGAACATCGTCCGCGCCATTTGGCATAAGCGCCAGGCCGAGGCGGAAAAATGGCTGGATCAGGGCGTGCCGCCAGAAATTTTGGCCGTGAAAAACGTCATTCAGACTCTCGGTGACCTGAGCGAGGACGGCTATCGCGACATCATCGTCCAGCCTAGCCATATTTTTCATATGGAGGAATGCCAGTATCTGGAAAATTATGTCATGGCCATCGGCTCGATTGAAACCACGCAGGCGAGATGGCGGCCCTTTAACCGCATCGTCCTCGGCCGTCCGGCTTTGGGCGCGCCTGGCGATTGTCATGATTATCATACGGATGTGGTCAGAGCGGCAGTGGCCTTGGCCCCGGACGTGGCGACGGCCGGTGCAATGGGCGGAGCGCTGCTCTACATGGGCCATGGCAACAAAAAATGGCCAAGCGACATCTATGCCATGACCGAAAAGATGATGCGGGAACGGCATCCTCATGCCAAAATCTATATCGGCGTCTTTGAGGGAAGGCCCGGCCTGAATGAGGTCATTGCCGCCATGCAAGCCGATGGCGTGAAGAAGGTATATTTGAAACCTTATCTGGTCACGGCGGGCGGCCATGCCAATAACGATATGGCCGGCGACGGTGAAAATTCCTGGCTGTCGATTCTGCGAAGCCAGGGTTTCACGGTGTGGCCAGCGCTCGAAGGTTTGGGCGAAAATCCGGAGTTTGCGCGGATTTTTGTCGAGCATATCCGTGATGCCGCGGTCAGCCAGGGCATTGTCTTGGCCGCAGCGGGAAAATGTTAATGTATCTAATTCTTTATATGCTTAAGGCCGGAGGCGTGGCGCCATGATCAAGCCGGGCCTGAGCGGCCAGGTGACATACGGCGGTCAAATCTGGCGTTACCGGGCCTTGATTTGTGCCCTGGCTGTTGCCCTGTTGCTGACGATTATCGTCTCGGCGGGGATGGGCTATGTCAAGATTGGCGCCTTTGACATTATAAAAATCATTGCCGCCCGCCTGAGCGGCGATGTCAGCCTGCCGGCCGGGATGGGCGAAACC
>JAIRRG010000057.1 GCA_031256095.1 Desulfobulbaceae bacterium | reverse complement strand
GTGGACCCTACTTGCGCCTATTTTTATTTTCTTTGGGGCAGCCACGCCGAATATAACCAGGACTTGGAAGCGGCGTTTGATGCCTTTGAAAAGGCTTTGGCCTGCGATCCCTCTTCAACCGTGATCGGCAAAAAAATCCCGATCCTCTTGATGAAAATGGGTGAGACCGACCAGGCCGCCAACTGGCTGACCAAGAGCATCCAGCGCGATCCAACCGACAAACTCCAGTATCTTCTCCTCGCTCATATTCGCATTCAGCAGATGAAGCGCGAAGAGGCAATCCGCCTTTATCAGGAAGCCTTGGCCCAGGATCCGGATGACAGCGGCGTTCTCGTGCGGCTGGGCATCCTCTATAGTCAGCAGATGCAGCTTGACAAGGCCGAGGAAATCTTCCGGCAGTTGCTGGGCAAAAACCAGGAAGAATACTACGCTTGGCTGTACCTGGGGCGTCTCTTGATCCTGCGCCACAAACCCGACGAGGCTGCCGCCGCTTATGAAAAAGCGCTGGCTCTGAACTGGTCCGCCGACCTGGTGTATGAGATGGTTGATTTCTACGCCGACCAGGAAAAATACGGCCAAGCGATGCAGCTCTACGACAGTGTGTTGAAACAGGAACCGGGCAACGAACGCGCTCGTCTCGGCCGTGTGCAGACGCTCATGAGCATGGGTGAAGATCAACAGGCTCTCAACGAGCTGCGGACTCTGCAAAGACAAAGCAAACATCCGGGCCGACTCGATACTTCTGTCAGCAAACTCCTGTTACGCCTCGGTCACACCAGCGAAGCCAAGAGGCTTTTGGCAAGGCACCTGCAAGATACGGAAAGCATGGAGGCGCGTTATCTGCTGGCCCTGATTGCCTATCAAGACAGCGATTTCAAGAAGGCGCTTTCCTATTTGCGTGGGATCCCGGCCCACAGCGACGCCTATCCAGACTCGGTCTACCTCCAGGTGCGTATCCTGCGGGAAATGGGGGAAAACGGCCAAAGCGTCAGCCTGTTGATGAAAAACATCTCTGATCCGGAACTGCGGCAACCACTCTTTTTCGCGCTGCTGTCGTCGCTCTATCAGGAGCAGGACAAAAATATCGCCGCCATGGAGGTGCTGAATTCCGGCATCCGTCTCTACCCAAATAATGAGCAGATTCTTTTCGAGCACGCCCTGCTCTTGGGAAAAACTGGCAAGGCGCTGGAAGCACTGAAAAGCATGGAGCAGATACTACAACTCCATCCTGACAATCCAGAGGCACTGAATTTCATCGGCTACACCTGGGCCGACCACAACATCAATCTCGACAAGGCCCTGACCTACATTCAGCAGGCGGCGGCAATCAAACCAGACAGCGGCTTCATCCGCGATAGTCTTGGCTGGGTCTATTTCCGGCTAGGAGAGAAGGAAAAGGCGCGGAATGAGCTGCTGAAGGCTCTGGAACTGGAACCGGAAGACCCGGATATTCATGAACATTTGGGTGATGTTTACCTGTCCTTGCATATGCCGGACCAGGCCATCCTCTCTTATAAAAACGCCCTGCTCTACAACCATGACCCGGAAAAACGTCGCCTGCTGCAAGAGAAAATCGACCGGCAAACCACCCCAGCCAAATAGCCTGATGTTGGCGCTTACCGCGCCCATCATCCTGCTGATGCTCACCCTTTCTTCCTGCGCCCGGCCCGACTGGGGCGACGCTTTCCAGGCGCAACCGGCCATAGTCAGCGGTCGGCAACTGTTGGCGGCCATGGCGGCTGAGGAGGGAAAGTGTGCGCTTTGCCGCGATGCCGATGTGAAACTGACCCTAAAAAGCCCTCTCAAAGACGCGGCGGCCAGCGGCTATCTGCTGCTCAGACAGCCATCCTCGATAAAATTCGTCTGCAGCAATCCCTTCGGCCAGCCGATTTTTTTAGCGACCAGTGATGGCGCCCGTTTTCAACAACTCCTGATGCTGCAAAAGACTTACCGGCATGGCCAGGTTTTTTCCTATTTGGCCGACAACCATTTGCCGCCGGCGCTGGCCTTGGGCAATTGGGGAAGCTGGCTGAGCGGTGGCCTTGGGCAAGTCAAAGTCGAGGCGACCGAGATACGACCGGACCGCCAACATCGCGGCCTGTGGTTTGCCTGGCCGCTACCGCGCCTGACAAAAGCTCCAGACATCGCAAAAAATGATTTGTGGGAGCATGTCCTCGTCGATGCCGAAAAGCGTTTGCTGCTCGCCCGCGTCATCAGCGAAGGTGACGACAAGACGATTGCCCGCTTTGATTACGGAGAGCGTCAGGCGGGAAAGCCCTGTCGGCAACCAGGGGAAATCGTCATCAGCGGTTTGGAAGGCGGCAGCGTCATTCGGCTGGTATTTTCCAACCCACAAACACCAGCCGAATGCCCAGAGGACTTGTTCCGGCTGCGGAAACCGGAAAATTTCCAGGAAATTTATATGCCCTGAAATCAGTGGTTAATGACGCTGACGATGAGCAAAAAGGCCGATTCGTCTTTGACGAAGACCTGCTGGACGTTGTAGTCGTAACCGTTTTCCAGATCGAGCACCACCTCTACGCCCACCGGGTCCTTCTGCGCCGACACCGCCACCTTCTGGACAAATTTTCCCGGCGGTGGCTGGCTAAGCCCCTTGTCGACAACCAGGCGCATCTGCGGGAAATAGCAGACGATCTGAGGTTTGTGGCCCTCGCGGGCAGTGATCGTCGGGCTGGCGTAGCCGTCCAGTTGCAGGCGCAGCACATCGCCACCCGTAGGCTGGGTGCTCAGGGAATATCCGACCATCCGCGCCGCCACCGGCAAGGTAATCTTCTCCGGCGCGGTCGAGCCAGATGCTTCGGCAGGTGGTTTGGCAGTCAGCAATCGAGGGGCGACAGAAGAGGGAGTGGTTTCGGCAGATTTGGCCGCCGTGGCCGCCGGTTCCGCCTGCGGTTCCGACGGCGGAACCGTTTTCCGTGGCGGCGCCGTTTTCGTTTCCGTTTTTACCGCTGGCGCCGCTGGTTTTGCTGCTGGTGCCGCCGACTTTGCCGCTGGCTCTGCCGCCTTTATTGCTGGCTTTTTTACAACCGGCGCCGCTGGTTTTGCTGCCCGTTCCGCAGGCTTTACCACTGGCTCCGCTGGCACCAGCGTCTGTTCCATTATCGCTGGCGTGGCGGCGGTTTGTTCCGGGGCCGAAGGCTGGGCGGCTGGCACCACTGGTTTTACTGCCGGCTCGGCTGTCTTTACTACTGGCTCCGCTGCCTTCACTGCTGGCTCGACTGGCACCAGTATCTGGGTCGCTGGCGTGGCGGCGGTTTGCTCCGGCGCCGAATGGGCAGATGGCGTCATTTTCTTGTCAGAAATGGTGATCCGCAGGGTCTCTTTATCCTGGAGAAATTCCTGATCATAAGCGACATCATGGCCAGGAATTAAATCAAACACGACCCTGGTCTTCAGCGGATTCTGGTGATTGGCGACACGAACCGCTTTGACGACCGTGCCATTGACGGCGAGCAGCGCGGGCCCCAGATAGCGGGCGTCAGGAAAATCAAAGACCAGCCGCGGCGAGTTGCCCTTCAGCGAAAAAATTTTAGGTTTGCTCCGCCCCTGGAACAGGATGCTGACCACATCCTTGCCGTCGGCAAGGCTCTGGCTTGTCACCCGCTTTAACACAGCGGCGTTGGCTCCGTGAGGGAGGAAGGACAACGACAGGACAATAAGCAACGTCAGCGTAAAAGTTTTCATATCAGGCTGGAACAATAAAGAAAAAGGGAAAGCTACCTCCTCGCCCATCGGTTGACGAGACGGAATAGACTTCAGATTCCATACCGCATCACCGCTTGAAAAGTCAAACGAATTTCAGTAAAGAAGACGCCCACGTAGCATTTTCCCTCTCTTTTTTTACAGATGGTCATGACTGAAAAATCCTTCCCGCGCCGGACTGAACGGCCTGGCCGTTATCTGGGCAATGAATTTAATAGCGTCGGCAAAGCTTGGCGAGAAACTGCCGTCCATGGGGCGCTGCTCTTTCCCGATCTGTACGAAATCGGCATGTCGCACCAGGGGCTGCAAATTCTCTATCATATTATCAATGATCAAGAGAATGCTTTGGCCGAACGCTGTTATTGCCCCGACCGGGACGCTGAAACGCTGTTACGGCGGACGGGCGAGTCCCTGGCGGCGCTGGAATCGGGGCGGCCTCTCGCCGATTTCGATTTTCTTGGCATCACGCTGCCCTACGAACTGTGCTTGACCAATATCCTGACCATCTTAGACCTCGCCCGCATTCCTTTTTACGCCGCCCAGCGCGACGGCTCATGGCCGCTACTCCTCGGCGGCGGCGCCGGCGCCTTCAATCCGGAACCAGTGGCCGCTTTCTTTGACGCCATTCTGCTCGGCGACGGCGAAGAAGCAATCCTCGACATCATCGCCTTAATCGTCGAAAACAAAAAAAATCCCCAGTCTAAGGCCGTACTGTTGCGGCGGATGGCGGCCATCCCCGGCATGTACGTACCGTCCCTGTTTCTGGAGACTGAACATGGCCTCGGCCCGGCGGAGGCATCGGTGGCGACGCCGCGACGCCGCATTCTGCCTAACCTCGATGACTGCCACCATTTGCTGAAACCGCTGGTGGCAAACACCAAGATCATCCATGACCGGCTGGGCATCGAAATCGCCCGCGGCTGCACGCGCGGCTGCCGTTTCTGCCAGGCGGGCATCACCTACCGCCCGGTGCGCGAGCGAGGCGCCGGGGAAATTATGACCCTGGCGGAAAAAGGTATCGCCAATTCCGGCTTCGAGGAACTGGCTCTGCTCTCGCTTTCCACCGGCGACTATTCCTGCCTGCCGCAACTCTTCCCGCAACTGATTGACCGCTTCGCTGACAGCTTCGTCAGCGTGTCGCTGCCGTCGATGCGGGTCGGCACCCTGACCCCGGAAATCATGGAGCAGATTCGCCGCGTGCGCAAGACCGGCTTCACCCTGGCGCCGGAGGCGGGCAGCGAACGCTTGCGGCGGGTCATCAACAAGGGCATCAGCGAGGAAGATTTACTGGCTACCTGTCAGGCGGCCTTTGCCCTCGGCTGGCAAGGCGTAAAACTCTATTTCATGATTGGTTTGCCCGGCGAAACCCAAGAAGACCTGCAAGCGATCATTGACCTCTGCCGCAAAATCCGCGCCGTAAGCGGTCTCGGCGGCGGCAAAAAAAATGTGGCGGCCAGCGTCGGCATCTTCGTGCCCAAGCCACACACCGCCTTTCAATGGCAGGGACAACTGGGCATCGACGAGGGACGTGAAAAGATTTCTTTTCTCCGCCAGCATCTGCCGAAAGGCGTCACGATCAAATGGCAGATCCCCGAGCAGAGTTTTTTGGAAGGGGTTTTGTCGCGCGGCGACCGGAAATTGGCCGCCCTCATCGAAACGGCCTGGCGGCTCGGTGCCCGGCTCGACGGCTGGTCGGAGCATTTCCGGCTTGCCATCTGGCGGGAAGCGGCGGGCAAGTGCGGCATCATTTTGGAAGATTATTTGCGCCCGCGCCGTCTCGACGAAAACTTGCCCTGGTCGCACCTTGATTGCGGCGTAACGAAAGAATTTCTGATAGAGGAATGGCGGAAAAGCCAGGAAGAAATCTATACTCGCGACTGCCGCTACCACGGCTGCCAGGGCTGCGGCGTCTGCGATTTCACGGAAGTGCGGCCCATCGTCCACGATCCAGAGGCGGCGGCGGGCAAATCGCTGCCGGTGCCGACGGTGGAAGCGGCGAAAACGGCAGCCCGCCAACCGCCGGTCAGGGCCACTCAGATAAAACGGGAACATCACAAATATTTGATCAGCTACAGCCGCCTTGGCCCGATTGCCCTGCTCGGTCATCTCGACTTTTTGCAGATCATCTTCCGCTCGCTCAGGCGGGCCGGCATTAGCACCAACTTTTCCGAGGGATTCAATCCGTCGCCGAAGGTATCGTTCGCGCCAGCCTTGCCCGTCGGCACGGAAAGCGAGTGTGAATACTTTCTTGTTGATTCCCCGGAAAAAATCACCAATCCCGAAGAGGCCGTAGCCCGGCTGAACGCCGCTCTGCCCGCCGGCCTATCGGCGACGGCTTTGGTCAGTCATGAGGGCCGCGTACCACAAG
>JAIRRG010000026.1 GCA_031256095.1 Desulfobulbaceae bacterium | reverse complement strand
CGGCAATGTTGACGGTGTCGGCGCTCAGCCGTTTGGCGGCGATTTCAAAGGACAGGCGGGTGCGGGTCGAAGGCTCGAAAAAGATATTGACCACCGTCTTGCCGCGCAGAGTCGGCACTTTTTTGATCGGACGCGAGGAAATCTCTTTGAAGGAACGGGCGGTGGCGATGATGTGCAGGATGTCTTCCGGCGAAAATTGCTCCATGCCGAAGATGTGCCGGTGCCGGAAGGCGTATTCGGTCTGCACGGGGCTGTCCTTTGTTTTACGTCAGTTGATGAGGTCGAAAATCCGGTTCCAGCGAATCGACCGCCAGCGGTCCAATGACGCCAGGCTTTGTTGCAAATCCCATGACCAGTAGATGATGAAGGCCTTGCCCAGTATGTTCTCTTCCGGCACAAAGCCCCAGAAACGGCTGTCGTAGCTGTTGTCGCGGTTGTCGCCCATGACAAAGAAACTGCCTTTCGGCACCTGCACCGGACCAAACTCATCGCGCGGGCCGCGCGCAATGTCAGGAATCATGCCGTCGGTAAAATGGGCGTGCGGGTCGGTGGCCTGGGCGCCATTGATATAGACCAGCTTGTCACGGATTTCCACCGTATCGCCGGGCAGGCCAACGACGCGCTTGATGTAGTCGGTCGAGGGGTCTTTCGGGAACCGGAAAACAACGACATCGCCGCGCTTCGGCTCACTAATGGGAACCAGTAATTTGCCAGTAAAGGGCAGGCGCAGGCCGTAAATGAAACGGTTCACGAACAGATGGTCACCAATCTGCAAAGTCGGCAGCATCGAACCGGATGGAATCTTGAACGCCTGAACGCCAAAAGAGTTGATGAACAAAACGGCGGCGACGACGATGAGCACCATTTCGGCCAATTCATAGAGTTTGCCACGCCAATCCGCCGCCTTGTTTCCGGCCTGTTTCGCCGCCGCTTCTGGTTTTGGCTTTGCCGTCATTTCTTCCACAGTCTTCATTCCTTTCCGTTTTTCGATTTCCCTGGTCACCAGCGTAAACGATTAAGCCTACCGCATCGGGTCTGGAATTACAAGGACAAGGGCGGCGGCTTGAGAAGACAGCACCTAGATCACAGGAAAAAGCAGCAAAGACAAGAAGCCGCCTCCGATCGTATTGTCCGCCCTCTGTCTTCTTGCCACCCTGGACTATTTTCCCGCTTTGGCCTTGACAGCGCCACCATCCGCCGCCGCCGGAGTCTGGGCCGGAACCGCTGACGGAACCGCTGGTGGAACTGCCTGCGAAACCGCTGCCGGAGCCACCGCCGGCACGCTTTTCGCATCCTCAACCAGGCCACCACCCAGTGCTTTGTACAGATCGACCTGATTGCCCATCTGGGCCAGACGCAGGCTGACCAAATTCTGCCGCGCCGCAAACAGGGTGCGTTGGGCGTCGAGCAGGGTCAGGTAGCTGTCCAGGCCCTGTTGATAGCGATCCAGCGCCAGGTCATAGTACTGCTTGGCGGCCTGCACGATCTTTTCCTGGGCGTCGGCCTGGTCGCGGTACGAGCCGCAGGCAACCAGGGCGTCGGCCACCTCGCGGAAAGCGGTCTCGATAGCCTTTTCATAGGCGGCAATCAGGCTGTCGCGGTTCAGCTTCGCCACATCGAGTTGCGCCGACAAGCGCCCGGCCGTGAAGATCGGCACATTGACCGCTGGCGAAAACAGCCAGACGCCGCTGGCGCTCTCAAAGAGATTCGACAATTGGTCGCTGGCATAACCGCCGTTGGCCGTAAGGCTAATGCTCGGGAAAAAGGCGGCCCTGGCGGCGCCGATGGCGGCGTAGGCGCCGCGCAACTGATGCTCGGCGGCGGCGATGTCGGGCCGGTTCAAAAGCACCGATGACGACAGATTGGCGGTTTCTTCCGGCAGCAGTTCATGCTCTTTCAAAAGGCTATTCGCCATCGGCGGCAGCGGCGCGCCGACGAACACGGCCAAAGCGTTTTTATCCTGAGTCACCTGCCGCTCGGAGATAGCCAGGTTGGCGCGGGCGGTCTCACGCACCGTCCTCGCCTGCACCAAAACCAGTTGTGAGTCAATGCCTTCACGCTGGCGCAGCTCGGTCAAAGATGTGAATTGTTCTTCCTGAGTGAACGTGTCACGACTGATCGAGAGTTTTTCCTGGTCAGCCAGAAGCGTCAGATAGGCACGGGCCACCTCGGCAATCAGGCTGATGCGTACCGCCCGCTCGTTTTCGGCCATGGCCAGGTACTGCTGCCAGGCGTTTTCCTTCAGGTCGCCGAGCCGGTTGAACAAATCCAGTTCGAAAGCGGTGACGCCGACCGAGGCCGAATAGCTTTCAGCGCTGGCATATTGACCGAGGGAATAGGCCCGTTGCTTGGTCCCCGACATGCCGGCCATCACCGTTGGCCATTGGGCCGAACGGCTGATGCGGTACTGTGCCTGATAACTCTTGACCGCCAAAGCCGCCTGCCTGAGGTCGCGGTTATTTTCCAACGCCATGGCAATCAATTGCTGCAACACCGTATCTTTGAAGTAGCTGCGCCATGGCAACTGGGCAATGGCCGAGGCCTTCTGCTTGGCGGCGTCATTTTTCTCGCTCACCGAAAAGGCGGGCGGCACCGGCAGTTCCGGGCGCTGAAAATGCGGGGCCAGCGAGCATCCGGCCACGGCGCAGGCCACGAAGGACACGGTGGCTATGGTTCGTGATAACAATTTCATCGCGTCATATCTCCTCGCTATCTCCCTTGCCATCCGGGTTAGCCGGCTTCGTTTTGAATATTTTCAGAATGGTGACAAAAAAGAGCGGAATGAAAAAGATGGCGAAAATAGTCGCCGACAACATGCCGCCGAAAACGCCAGTACCGATGGCGTGACGGCTGTTGGCCCCGGCGCCGGTGCTGATCGCCAACGGTAAAACGCCCAACATGAAGGCCAAAGAAGTCATAAGGATTGGCCGTAAACGCAAGCGGGCGGCCCGTATTGCCGAGTCAATCAGGTCGCGGCCACGATCGAAGCGGCGCTTGGCAAATTCGACGATCAGAATGGCGTTTTTCGCCGTCAGGCCGATGGTGGTCAAAAGGCCGACCTGAAAATAGACGTCATTATACATACCGCGGCTGTACACTGCCGCCAAGGCCCCAAGAATGCCGATAGGCACCGCCATCATAACCGAAAATGGCACCGACCAACTCTCATAGAGAGCGGCCAGGCAGAGGAAAACAACCAGCGCCGAGATCATATACAAAGTCAATTCCTGGGCGCCGGCCTGCACCTCCTGGAAAGAGGCCGCCGTCCATTCAAAACCTATCCCTGGCGGCAGTTTGCCAATTTGCTCGGCGATGGCGGCCATGGCGTCGCCGCTGGCAAGACCGTGGGCGGCTTCACCCTGGATTTCCACAGCCGGATTGCCGTTATAACGCTGCAAACGCGGCGAAGCGTAGATCCAGTGGCCGCTGGCAAAGGCGGACAAGGGCACCATCTGACCCTGGTTGTTGCGCACGTACCACTGTTTGATGTCGTCGCTGGCCATGCGAAATGGCGCGTCGGCTTGCAGGTTGACCTGTTTGATGTGGCCTTTATTAATGAAGTCGTTGACGTACAGGCCGCCCCAGGCCGTGCTCAGGGTGTTGTTGATGGCAGCAACCGAAACGCCCATGGCCATAGCCTTTTCATAATCAATATCAACATAGTACTGCGGCGTGTCCTCCATGCCGTTCGGGCGGACGCGGGCTAGCCGTTTATCCTGCGAGGCCAGGTAAAGAAGCTGGTTGCGGGCCGCCATTAATTTGTCGTGACCGACATCGCCGCGATCTTGCAAGAACAGGTCGAAACCGGTGGCAATACCCAATTGAGTAATCGGCGGCAGGTTGAAGGCGTAAAGCATGCCTTCTTTGATCTGAGAATAAAAACCCATGGTGCGGGCCACCACCGCGTCCACCGTCTGACCCGGATGTTTGCGCTCGCTCCAATCTTTCAAACTGACAAACATCATACCCATATTCTGGCCGCGACCAGCATAACTGAAACCGGCAACGGTGAACAGCATTCTGACGTTGTCTTTTTCCACCTCGCGCAGGTGGCTGCTGACCTTGTCGAGGATGGCCTGGGTCCGCTCGAGCGAAGCGCCGCTCGGCAACTGAACCAGCGACATGTAAACGCCCTGATCCTCACTGGGCAGAAAGGAAGTCGGCAAGAGGCGGAAAAAGAAGATCATGCCAGCAACAAGAATCACATAGATGATCAGGAAGCGTCCGCCGCGCAACAGTACGTAACGCACGCCGCCACGGTAGCCATTGGCACCCGCCTCAAACATGCGGTTAAACCAGCCGAAGAATCCTTTCTTTTCGTCGCGGGCGCCCTTGGCGATTGGCTTCAGCATGGTGGCGCACAGGGCTGGAGTCAGGATCAGGGCAACCGTGACCGACAGCAGCATGGCCGAGACGATGGTCATCGAGAACTGGCGATAGATGGCGCCGGTGGCGCCGCCGTAAAAGGCCATTGGCACGAAAACCGCCGACAACACCAGGGCAACGCCAATCAGCGCCCCGGTGATCTGATCCATCGATTTCCTGGTTGCCTCAATCGGCGACAGGCCCTCCTCGTGCATGATGCGCTCGACGTTTTCGACGACGACGATGGCGTCATCGACGAGGAGGCCGATGGCGAGAACGAGGCCGAACATGGTCAGGGTGTTGATCGAAAAGCCCGACACCTTCATGATGGCGAAGGTGCCAAGGAGAACGACGGGTATGGTGATGGTTGGAATCAAGGTCGCCCGGAAATTCTGCAAGAACAGATACATGACGCAGAAGACCAGGATAATCGCCTCGATCAGGGTATAGACGACCTCTTCAATCGATATTTTAATGAAGGTCGTGGTGTCATACGGATAGACAGCCTTGACCCCAGCCGGGAAATACGGCTCCAAATCATGGACCTTGGCCTTGACCGCGTTGGCGGTGGCGAGAGCATTGGCGCCAGTGGCTAGCATGATGGCCATACCACCGACGGGCCGACCGTTCAAGGTGGCGATGGTGTTGTAGTTTTCGGCGCCAATACCGACACGGGCGACATCTTTCAGGCGGACACGGCTGCCATCAGCGTTGGTGCGCAGGATGATGTTCTCAAACTGTTCCGGGCTGGTCATCATCGTCTGCGACATCATCGAAAACGATATTTGCTGGCCAGGCACCGCCGGCGTACCGCCCAAAGCGCCAACCGTCACCTGGTTGTTCTGGTCGGTGATGGCCTGGGTGACGTCGTCAACGGTCAGGTTGTAACCGGTCAGTTTCTTCGGATCGAGCCAGACCCGCATCGAATACTGGGCGCCGAAGATTTGGACGCTGCCGACGCCTTTGACGCGGCTCACCGGATCGCGCATGGTGTTGACCAGGAAGTCGCTGAGGTCGGTGTTCTGCAGCTTCGGGTCGGCGGCCTGGAGACCCAAGATCATGAGAAAGGTCGAGTTCGATTTGTTGACCTGCACGCCCTGCTGCTGCACGGCGTTCGGCAACAGCTTCATCGCCTGCTGCAACTTGTTTTGCACCTGCATCTGGGCGACATCGCCGTCGGTGCCGGTGTCAAAGGTCAAGGTGATGAGAACGTCGCCGGTCGAGTTACTTTCCGAGCTCATATACAGAAAGTTGTCGAGGCCGGTCATGTTCTGTTCAATGACCTGGACGACGCTGTTGGAAATGGTTTCCGCCGACGCGCCCGGATAGGTGGTGGTGATGCGCACCGAGGGCGGCGCAATCTCTGGATACTGGGAAACCGGCAACTCAATGATCGCCAAAGCGCCCGCCAGCATGACGACGATGGCGATTACCCAGGCGAAGATCGGACGATCAATGAAAAATCTGGACATGGCTTACTCCGTTTTCTTGCCGGAGGCAGACTCAGGCGGGGCGTCAACGATCTTGGCCGGCAGCCCTGCTTTGATTTTCTGAAAACCAGCGAAAACCACCTTGTCGCCATCCTTCAGACCGCTGACGATCAGCACTTTGTCACCCATGTTCTGGCCAGTGACCACCGAACGGGCCTCGACGATGCCATGGTCGTTGACCAGCATCACCTGCGGTTCAGCCCGGATGTCGCGCTGGATACACTGTTGCGGCACGGCGATGGCCGGGACTTCTTTGGCCGAGGTGAGACGGGCGCGCAGATACATGCCGGGCAAAAGGAGCTGATCCGGATTGGGAACGGTGGCCCGGATCGTCACCGAGCTGGTGGACGGGTCAACGGCGACATCGGAAAATTTCAGCGAGCCATCGTGGTCGTAAGCTGAATTGTCTTCCAGGAAAATTTTGACACTGGAAGCGAGGTCCTTGCCATCTTCAGCGCCCAAATTCTTTTTCAGATGCAACAGCTCGACTGACGACTGACTGACATCGACATAGAGCGGATTGATCTGTTGGATTATCGCCATGGCGCCAGCCTGCTGCGCCGTGACCAAAGCCCCCTCGGAGACCAGCGACCGGCCAATCTTGCCGGAGATCGGCGCCTTGACCTTGGTGTAGTCGAGGTTGATCTTGGCGGTTTTAATCGCGGCCTTGGCGGCGGCGATGGCGGCCTGCGCCTGTTTCCAGGCGGCGTCGGCATCAATCAAATCCTGGTCGCTGACCGCCTTGGTTTTGACGAGAACTTTGTAGCGCTCGGCGCGGGAGTGGGCGGAATTGGCCGTCGCTTGCGCCTGCTCCAGGGACGCCTCGGCACTGGCCAAGGCCGCCTCGTAAATGGCGGGGTCGATTTGATACAGCACCTGCCCGGCTTTGACCAAGCTCCCTTCCTCAAACAGGCGCTTCTGCAAAATACCATTGACCTGCGGTCTGACCTCGGCGATACGATAAGCGGCGGCGCGGCCAGGCAAATCCATGGTCAGTCGCGTCGGCGCCGAAGTGGCGACATAAACGTTCACCTGCGGCGGCGGCATGTTGGCGCCGCCTGGCCCTGGCGGGGTGGCCGATTTCTTGTCACAGCCGGTCGCGATCACGGCGCAGAAGGCGGCAATGAGGGCGAAAAGGATCAGACGCGGGTTTTTCATAAAACTGTCCTCGCAAAAGAATAAAGAAAAACGGCAACCCACTTGAGCAACTTGCTCTTCAATGCCGCGCCAGGGCATCCCAACAGGCGTCGGCGATAAGCTGGATCATCTTGGCGTCCAAAGTGAGGAAACCGTGGATATGGTCACGCGCCAATGAGGTCAGGCTGCCAAAAACAATGCAAATATGCGCCAGCGGCGGCAGGTCTTTGAAATGGCCGCTCTTGATCCCTTCCTCGATCAAGCAACTGAGGGATTCGCAGTCGGTGTCCCGGCACTGCTGTTCCATCATTTTATCACGGCGAAGGGCGGTGCCGAACGGGGAATCAAAATACTGACGGAGAAAAGCAAAATCGCTGGAATTTTCCACAAAAAAATGCGACATGCACAGAAAAAAATGCTCGTAGCGGCGACGGATGGATTCACCTCTGGGATAGCCATCGACCATCGCCTCGTGCATCCGACTCGATACTTCGGCAAAAGTTTCGTGGATAAGGATTTCCTTGTCGGCGAAATAGCGATAGATGCTGCCGGCCCCGACCCCGGCCCGGGCGGCGATCATCGCCATTGGCGTGGCATGGAAGCCCCGCTTGGCGACCAACTCAATGGTGGCCCGCAGAATCGCTTGGCGTTTTTCCGGGTCGGTTTGATGTATCATAGGGAATGAAGCCTGGCGACAGCCATTCTCTCGTAAAGGGGGATCAGGGTTTTTTCATAAGGCATGACGCCATGACCGGAGCCCAGTTTCTTCGTTTCCACGGAAATGTGTCGCCTTCTTCGATGATCTGGCCCGTTTTCTCAAAAGATATTTTCAAGATGACCGCAAGCAAAGATGAACGGCGCTGCGGACTGAACGTTCATTCCGGCACGACAGTACCCGGAGGCGGGCGGCACGTCAAAGAATTTTTTGCCGGGCCAAGACGCAGCGGCGTCAACGAAACTAGCATGAGCTGTTAGGATGATGCTTCACGATCTTTATTTGCTATTTTCAAGTGGTTTCTCTGCTCCTGGTTACGCTGCCCGTTCAAACGCTGACGCATTGCGGTAGGAAGTCTTGGTCGGTGTTTTCCCTCTACTCTAGAGCACGACTTGAAACGATTGTATGAATCCACTTCAACTCCGCCCTTGTCCTTGATGTTTTTGAATTGAGGAGATAAGGAACCGCTTGCATCCATATCCTGCCTGGTGGTACGACTTTACAAAAGCATCTTTTTCCATAAAAAGAAGCCGCATCTCTTCGCTTTAAGATTGTATAAAGGAGGAATAACTATGGCTTTCAACGGATTCTCCGCCAACAGTTCCTGGTTCAACTGCGCTATTCGAAGCAGCACGTACGATTTTAGCGGCCTGGAAGTCTACGCCTTTTCCGGCGTCGAGAAAATCAATGAAGCCTTTGAATTTACCATTGACCTGGTCAGCAAGAACGGTAACCTGGATCTGACCGAGGCCCTTGGCCGGGAATGTCTGCTGACCATCGCCGATAAGAGCGGCGGCAAACGCCTGATCAACAGCGTCATCCGCCAGGCGGAGCAACTGCGCGGCGGCAATCAATATGCCATGTACCGCGTGGTGACGGCGCCGCGTGTCGATTTTTTGCGGCTGAGAATGGATCATAGAATCTATCAGGGCCAGACGGTGCCGCAAA